>JAUYMM010000044.1 GCA_030699485.1 Candidatus Woesebacteria bacterium
ACCTTTCGTTTTCTTTGAAGAGACGATTAAGCAACTCACTTGTATCTATCTTAAAAATATCTTCTGTTTCAGTTTTAACACCTAAGACCAAATGATACTTTTGAGTTTCTAGATATCTTTCCATATTTCCTGCTCGGGTTTTACCCGCCAAATGGCGAGGCAAGTTGGGTTCTGGGTATACAGTAGCGGCACTCCCACGGAATTTAACCGTGATTCACCAATATCTAACAATATAATTTGTGTTAGTATTTATGTAAAGTGGGAATAACTGAAACAATTTTTAAAGGGGGGTGATTAATATGACAAAAAAAGAATCAAATAAATATTCTAAATTACTAATGAAAGGTGCGTTTGTTTGTGTAGCTTTGGCTACAGTTGGTTATTTTGGATATGATTTGTGGCTTGCATCAACACAATGGTTACTAGTTTCTGCAGTCATGGCAATGTTTGGAGTGTATTTAAGACTGGGCTAAGGCCAGCGGTAATTATGCGTTAAATCTGCGGAGAATATCTTAGATTTGACAGAATCATAAATTGGTAGTATTCTGGCCACAGATGAATTTTAGTAAAAAAGATGTTGTTATTGGGTTTATAATAATAGCAATCGCTGTTAGTGGTGCCTATCTTTATAGGAAACTAAAAAATCCAGAAATAACTACAATTTCAAATCCAACTCCTATTAGTTTCCAAAAAGATTTAGAAGATAGTTTTAAATATGATATTCCAGATGGTGTTAATTCTATTGAGTTAAAAGATGTTTCTGGCGGAAATGGTAGGGGAATAGCTACTGAAAATGAAGTTTTGGCAGATATTGAAGATCCAAGTTCTGGGTACTTTTATCAAGCTTGGATAGAAAACAATGGTAATTTTGTTTCTCTTGGCAAATTGCAAATGGCAAAAGGTGGATGGTTGCTTGATTATAGCAATTTAAAATTAGATGAGGCTGAAAAAATAATTATTAGTCTTGAAAAAAATTATGATGGCAAGATAGAGAAAAAAATTCTTGAGGGATCTTTCAACTAGCTTCAAAAAAGAATTTTTGGTATAATTATAGTACTATATAAAGAGATGAAAAAGCTTATTCTCTTTATTATATTATTTATTCTATTTATTTCATTTTTTGCCTTTTTTTATCAAGTCTACGTGCAACAAAGGGATTATTTTAATTTAAAAAAACATGATAGTTCAAAAGATACAGAGGTAATTTCAAAAATCCCAGAAGTTCCGTCTAAATATATAAGTTATTCTTTAGAAGAATATGACAAGGCAATTTTTGAAAAAAGAATTCTAGTTTTATTTTTTACGTCAAATTGGTGTATGGAATGTAATGATCAAGACATTGTGAATAGTAAAGTTTTTGATAGTTTAAATAAAGAGGGAGTAGTTGGATTAAAAATACATATTTTAGATTCAGAAACTACAACAGAAACAGATGCTCTTGCTCGTAAATTTGATGTTGTAAAAGAAAACACCTTTGTTGTTTTGGATAAAAACGGAGCAGTCTATTCAAAAAATGTTGGAGAATTGAAACTAGATGTATTACAATTAATTTTAGAGAAAGCAGGTGATATTTAGATGAATATTAAAATTTATTCAACAGTATCTTGTCCATATTGCAAGATGCTAAAAGATTATTTGGTCTCAAAAAATATTTCATTTGAGGAAAAATTAGTTGATCAAGATGAAGAAGCTAAAGCTGAAATGGCACAAGTCTCTGGCGGATTTTTAGGTGTTCCTTTTGTTGTTGTTACAAAAGATGACGGAACAAAAGAAACTGTGATAGGATTTGACAAGGGTAAATTAGAAGAAATACTAAAGTGATTTTTGTAAACTACAAGACTTATGAGAGTGGAACAGGGGAGAAAGCTTTGTCTATGTCTAAAATGATTGAGGAAGTCTCTCAAACGTCTGGTGTTAAAATAATTCCTGTTGTTCAAGCCTTGGATATTAAAGAAATAACATCAAACGTGTCAATTGAGGTTTGGTCACAAAAAATAGACCCCGTAACCCCAGAATCAGTATTAGAAGATGGAGCGATAGGGACATTTCTTAATCATTCAGAAAACAGATTTATAGATTTTGAGACATTAAGTACTGCCCATGATAGAACAAAAGAAATAGGTCTTAAAACTTTAATCTTTGCAAAGGATATTGAAGAACTTGAAAAAATAAGTTCGCTTCGTCCTGATTTTATATCATATGAACCACTAGAACTTATAGGTAGTAAAGATGTCTCAGTTGCAACTGCAAAACCTGAAGTTATATCTTACGCTGCAACTATATCAAAAAACGCTGGCATACCTTTAATTGTTGGTGCTGGGATTCATTCTTCCCAAGACGTAAAAAAGTGTTTAGAATTAGGTGCAATAGGCGTTGCTGTTGCATCAGATATTATGAATGCAGTTGATCCTAAAAAAGAATTATTAGATTTAGTGGAGGGTTTCCAATGATTATTTATATTGGATCAGACCATAGAGGGTATGAATTAAAAGAAAAAATAGCAAAATGGCTATTTGAAATGGAGTATGAATTTACAGATTTGGGAGCTACAAGTTATGATCCAAAAGATGATTATGTAAAATATGCCCAAGAAGTTGCATCCTTAGTTGCTGATGACAAAGAAGCACTTGGAATTTTAGTTTGTGGTAGCGGTGTTGGGGTAGAAGTTGTTGCCAATAAATTTGATGGAATTCGAGCCTCAGTTGGAAAAAATGTTTTGCAAGTTAAAGCAGGTAGAATTGATGATGATATGAATGTTCTGGCCTTAGCCTCTGACTTTACAATTGAAAAAGAAGCAAAAGCCATGTTAATTGCATTTTTAGAATCAAGATTTTCTGCAAAGGACAGGTATAAAAGAAGACTTGATGATATTACAAAAATCGAAGCAAATAATTAATTAGCGCTCTTTATTTGAAAGAACTTTTACAATACTATCAGAAAAGTTTTCAAGACCCGGCAAATTTTTAAGAAAGTTTTCGTAAAATCCACGATTCATAATAATTTCACTTGATTTATAATTAATTGCCTTTAAAACTTGTACCAAATCACTTTCATTAATTTGTACTTCAACTAATTTACCATTTCTCTCCATTAAAATTGTAGTGTCTGTCATGTTTGCCATAATAGTCTTGATGTGTGTGAATGTCAATATGAGTCTTGACAGGAATGTTATGTACATATACCATATGTACAATGCAGGTTAAAAGTAAGGTTGTTGTTTTTGAGTGGGATAAGTGGAATTTGGACAAAATATATTTAAAACATGGAATTACACCAAAAGAGGCAGAAGAAGTTTTTATAAGTGACGATGCTTTTGTAACGGCAGATATAAAGCATTCTCAAGCTGAAGATAGATTTATTATTTTAGGCAAAACATTAGAAAGTAAAAATCTGTTTATAGTTTTTACTTTAAGAAGTAATAAAACAAGGATAGTTTCTGCTAGAAGAATGCATAAAAAGGAGGTGTTAAAATATGACAAAGTTAAAAAGAATACCAAAATTTAAAACTGAAAAAGCTGAAAGACTTTTCTGGTTAAATGTTGATTCTACTGAATATGTAGATTATTCGAAAATGGAAAAATGGGTGTTTCCAAATTTAAAACTTACATCTGCACCAATTACAATTAGGATGCCTGAAGTATTACTTAATCGGGTAAAGATGAAAGCTCACCAAAGGGATATTCCATATCAGACTTTAATTAAGCAATTTATATATGCCGGTTTAGGTGAATAATGATATTATTAATTAAATGATTAATTTACCTAAATTGACTGATTTGGATGTTTCAAATAAAAAAGTTTTGCTTCGATTGGACCTTGATACTAATCCAGACCCAAACGATTTAAGAATAAAATCTTCTTATGAAACTCTTGATTATTTAAAAGGCAAGGCCTCGGAAATTATAATTCTTGCACATCGTGGCAGACCTAACGGAAAAATAGTTGATGATTTAAGTTTAAAATCTTTTCAACCGATTTTTGATAAATGGGGAGCTACTGTTTATGAAAACTTAAGATTTGATGATGGAGAAGAAAAAAATGATTTAGAATTTGCCAAGAAATTAGCTTCTCTTGGCGATGTATATATTAATGATGCCTTTGCTAGTTCACACAGAAACCATGCTTCAATTGTTAGCCTTCCAAAACTGCTTCCCTACGCAGTAGGTTTTAGATTTGAAAAAGAGGTAGGGAATTTAAGTAAAGTTTTTAATCCTGTCAGACCACTTGTTATTTTAATAAGTGGAGTTAAAAAAGATAAAGTGAATATGATTGAACCCCTCTCAAACTTAGCTGACAAAGTTTTAGTTGGAGGAAGACTACCAGACTTCTTAGGGGATAATACAGTAAGCGTCAGAAGTCAAAATGGAAAAATAATTGTAGGAAATTTGACGATGGATAAAGAAGATATAACTGTCAATACCATTGAAAAATTTAAGGAAGAAATCAAAAAAGCCAAAACAATTGTACTTGCCGGAGTGCTTGGAAAATATGAAGATGAAGGTCATTCACAAGGAACAAAAGAAATTTTTACAGCAGTTGCAAATTCTAATAGTTTTAAAATAGTAGGTGGAGGAGACAGTTTAACTGCAATAGAAAGATATAATTTAACGGAAAAATTTGATTGGATTTCTGTTGGTGGTGGAGCAATGCTAGATTTTTTGGTAAAAAAGACTTTACCTGGCATCGAAGCACTGTTACACTAATAGTACTGCTCATATGATAACTGTCGGTATAAATGGCTTCGGTAGAATTGGAAGGCTTGCCTTTAGAATTGGTGTATCAAAACACTTGGATGAAATTAAGTTTGGAGCCATAAACACTTCAGGTTCAATGCCCGCTTCAGGTTGGGCACATTTAGTTAACTATGACACCATGTATAGAAAATATGAATATGAAGTTAAAGCAAATGAAGATTCAATATCTATTCCTGAACGAAATGTAGATGTTCCGATTCTTGCACAAAAAGATCCCAGCTTAATTCCATGGAGTAAATATGGAGTGGATGTCGTAATTGAAGCAACTGGGAAGTTTACAACTGAAGAGGACGCAAAAAAACATGCAATAGGAGGGGCAAAGAGGGTAATAATATCAGCACCCTCAAAAGGCGGAAATGTTGGAACATATGTTTTAGGTGTTAACCCGCCCCCTACGGATGGCGAGACAGGCGAAGTTGTGGTAATTTCAAATGCTAGTTGTACAACAAATTGTGTTGCCCCAGTTGCTGCAGTAATGCTTGCAGCTTTTGGAATTGAAAAAGCAATGATGACAACGGTTCATAGTTATACTGATGACCAAAACTTACAAGATGGTAGTCATAAAGATTTAAGGAGGGCAAGAGCTGCTGCAGAAAACATTGTTCCAACCACAACTGGAGCAGCGGTAGCAACAGCAGAAACAATACCAGAACTTAAAGGAATCTTTGATGGGGCTGCCCTGAGAGTTCCAATTGCAACTGGTTCAATTACTGATTTTACTTTTCTTTTAAAGAAAGAAGTAACCAAAGAAGAGGTAAATAATGCATTTACGACAGCAGTCGCAAATCCCATTTATAAGGGAATTTTGGCAGTTTCTGAGGAATTTTTAGTTTCAAGCGATATCATTGGAAGATCGGAATCTGCAATAGTTGATTTACCATTAACTCAAGTAGTTGCGGGAAATATGGTCAAGATTTTTGCATGGTATGACAACGAATGGGGATATGCAAACAGACTTGTTGAACAAGTAATAAGAGTTGGAAGAAATTTAGAAAATAATACGGTGCCAACAGATCCACTTACCTTATCTCACAATAATTAAAACAAAGATGGAAGAAAAAAAATATTCTGACAAAAAAGGGTTTATTAAAAATATTGCATTTTTTGGAGATGCTGATATTTCAACAACAGATGAAACCTACACACATGCCTTTAAGTTGGCAGAGATATTAGCTAAAGAAGGTTATGTAATTGTAGATGGTGGTGGACCTGGTGTCATGGAGGCAGCTACATCGGGAGCTAAAAAATCCGGTGGAAAAACAATTACTATTACCTTTGATCCAACCAATGCCCCTGGGTTTGAGGGAAAATATATTGGTAATGTTCCTGATGAAGAAATCGTTACAACAAATTATATCGAGAGGATGTTTAAATTAATGGAATATGGAGATGTTTTTATTTTATTTAAAGGAGGAAGTGGAACAATTTCGGAATTTGGTACTGCTTGGGTTTTGGCTAAACTTTATTATGGACGACACAAACCATTTATTTTAATGGGAAGTTATTGGGCCGAGATAATTGATGTTTTCAGAAAAAATATGAATATAGACAATAAAGAACTTTCTGTTTTTGAAATTGCAAACAAGGTAGAGGATGTTTTACCAATAATCAGAAAATTTGAAACAAAACTAGCCAGTAGAAATCATTATCAGTTATGACTAAATACACATTAGAAGAGCTACAAGATATCGCAAAAGAAGTAAGACAAGATGTAATCAAAATGATTCTTAAGGCTGGTTACGGCCACCCTGCGGGATCCTTAGGTATGGTTGATGTTTTTGTGGCAATGTATTATCTAGTTTTAAATCATGATCCTAGTAATCCAAACTGGATTGATAGAGATAGATTGATACTTTCAAATGGGCATATTTGTCCAGCAAGATATGCAGTAATGGCTCACTCAGGATACTTTGAGCATAAAGAATTAATGCAGTTAGGAGAATTTGAGAGAATACTACAAGGACATCCTGATAAAAGATATTTATCAAGCGTTGAAACAACATCAGGACCATTAGGATCTGGCCTTGCCCAAGCTTCAGGTATTGCATATGCTTCTCGTATGGATAAAAAAAGGTTTAGAACATTTGTTATTACATCAGATGGTGAACACGATGAAGGAAATCACTGGGAGGCAGTTATGTTTGCAGGTAAAAATAATCTTTCCAATTTAACTATGATTGTTGATAGAAATAATATTCAAATTGATGATTTTACAGAAAATGTAATGCCGTTAGAACCGTTAGCGGATAAATATAAAGCTTTTAATTGGTCAGTCTTGGAGGTTGATGGACATAATATTGAAGAAATATTAAACGCTTGTAAAAAAGCTAGGGCAATTTATGAAAATCCAACGGTAATTATGGCTCATACAATTCCGGGTAAGGGTGTTGATTTTATGGAAAATAATCCCAATTGGCACGCCAAAGCGCCTAATGATTTAGATGCCCAAAGAGCTATAAAAGAAATTAGAACAATGCAAGGAAGGATCGCCGCCTACGGCGAAAATTAAAAATTAAAAATTAAGAAATAAAAATTAAAACAAAACATGATAACTGCATATTTAGATGAATCTGGTAATCTGGCTGATAATAATCCATTTTTTATTACAGCGGTAGTATGTTTGAATGATGAGAGAATACCCATTCGGATAATAAAGAGATTAAGGCGCGTGTTAGGTAGAAAAAAAGGAAAAATTGGGAAAGAAATAAAGTTTAACAATAGTTCAGAGAGAGTGAAAAATTATTTTATCAAAAGACTACTTAGTGAAGATATGTACTGTTTAGTTTTGGTGGTGGATAAAGATAAAAAACAAATTTCTGACAGTCCTGAAAACTATGCAAAAATTTTAGTTAGAATATTAAATATTGGTATAAAAATTTATAACTGGGGG
>JAUYMM010000046.1 GCA_030699485.1 Candidatus Woesebacteria bacterium
GAGCTGGCTAAATCAAAACTTGGAGTTTTTACATTTTCATTATCTGATCCAAAAGTTTTAGTTGGACTATTTATTGGTGGATCTTTGCCTTACATGTTTGGAGCCTTAGCTATGGAGGCTGTTGGAAAAGCCGCCAAATCAATCGTTGAAGAAATTAGAAGACAGTTTAGAGAAATTCCCGGAATAATGACTGGAAAAGCAAAACCTGAATATGGTAAGGCGGTTGATATTGTTACCAGATCAGCGTTAAAAGAAATGATTGTACCTGCAATTTTACCGGTTATTGCTCCAATTTTAGTTGGGTTTTTGTTAGGTGCACAAGCTCTTGGAGGTTTATTGGTAGGAACCATCGTAACCGGACTTTTTGTAGGTATTTCAATGACAACCGGTGGAGCTGCTTGGGATAATGCTAAAAAATATATTGAAGCGGGTAATTTTGGAGGGAAGGGAAGCGAAACTCATAAAGCGGCGGTAACGGGGGATACTGTAGGAGATCCTTACAAAGACACAGCAGGCCCTGCAATTAACCCAATGATTAAAATAATAAACATTGTTGCTCTTCTAATTGCTCCGTTTCTGATTTAATTTTTGGATAGCTAAAATCAACATCAATTGTTTTTGTATCATTCCAATAATCTTTAAAACGAAGTTTCTTATTTTTAAGTCCATAGTCATAAATTTCTTTAGTTAATCTTACATCTTCCTCACAGTAAAATTTAAGTTTTTTTAGTGATTCTTCGTCTCTTTTCTGCCAATAGATAATTGCGTTTAAAGAAACTCTTTTACCATTAATTTCTTTTACATGTTCTAAAATGTCAAGATGAGGGAGTTTCGTAAGTTCTACCGGTAAATATGGTTTTAAACACGGTACGTCAAAATGTTTAGAGTTAAATCCAATTAGTCTATCTGCATTTTTAAAAATTTCCCATGATTTTGAAACTTCATCTTCAAAAAAAGAAATCATTTCTCCTTTAATTTCTTTATAATCTTTATCTATTGTGCGAACATAAAGTGAAAGAATAGACACACCCAAGTTTGCAGGATCAGACCCTGCAATTTCATCAAAAAACTTTTGTGTTTCTATGTCAAAAACTACCTCTTGGTACATATGTAACATGAAATTATACACCATATTTAAATTACTCTTAATTCCCGAATAGTTGACCATTTTGATCGATTAAGATATACTTCTCTTATCTTTACAAATGGAAATAATTCGCAAGTCAAATGCAATTCACAAGGACAAACCTGATGGTACACAGGTTGATTACTATCTCCAGCACGAATATGAAATACATTATAACACTATTCCACCTAATACGATCCAGGATTGGCATTCACATAATATTATAGAGGAAGTAATTTTTATACTCGATGGTCAACTTGAAATTATGTGGTTAAATAAAAAGGTTAAGAAAAAAGAAACTGTGAATGCAGGAGATATGATTAGAGTAGAAAATTCTGTTCATACTTTTGAGAATAACTCAGATAACACAGCGACATTTATTGTTTTCAAGTTACTCCTTAATACTAAAGATAATTCTGTGCTTTTTAGAGAAGATAAAAATCTGCCCCAAAACAACAATAATGACTAAGGAATCAATATCATCTGCTCCAGGGAGAGTTTGTTTTGCTGGCGAAGATATTGATTGGATAAGTGGTCCATCAATTCTATGTGCAGTTGACTTAAGAACTGAAGTGAAAGTCAAATCGAATAAAGATAATAGTTTTATCTTAACAACACAAGGGTCACTAAATTCCGAATTAAAGTTAGCTTCGGAAGAGATTGGTATTTATTCACACAGTGTTTTAGATTTTACAAATGCAGCAATTAAGATTGTTAAGGATTTAAAAATCAAACTTAGTCCAATTGAGATATCAATTACAAGTACATTACCCGCAAAAGCAGGTCTAGGTAGTAGCGCAACTATTTTAGTTGCCAGTATATCCTCAATATCAAAATATTATGGATTAAATTTGGATATAGACACAGTTTGCTCTCTAGCATATAAAGCAGAATCAGAAGAATTAAAGACAGGTGCTGGTCAAATGGATATGTATTCATCTGGATTTGGAGGTCTTATCTACATTAATAGTTCAACTATTCCACCTAAAGATATTGCGCGTTTTGTATTACCTGAAGATTTTGATATTGTTATAGCTGACACTTTAACACCAAGAAATACTTCAGATGTCATTAGAAAAAAAAGACTTCGTTATCAAACTAAAGAGCCAAAAATAATGAAGTATGTAGATACAACTGAGATTGCAATTCAAGAGATGAAAGAAGTATTAAGTAATAATCCAATAAACATGGAAAGATTGGGAATTCTAATTAATAAATGTCACAACTCTCTTAGAGACCATATGTGTGTTTCTACATCTAATGTTGAAAATGGTATTATTACTTCACTCAAAAATGGGGCTATTGGTGCTAAATTAACAGGTACAGGAATGGGTGGATGTTTCTTTGCTATTGTTCCCCATAATAAAACAGAAAGGTTAATCAACTCTCTAAAAGACATGCCATTAAAAGTTTATGTTACAAAACCATCAGGAAAAGGTTTAATTATTGATAATATTTAATTTATGTCAAACCAAGAAATTTTAAACTTTACAGATAAAATGTTACAACCTAATATTTTTCCAAGGATTGAAGAATACGTAGAAAAAAGAACAACATCGGGACCTTTGATCGTTGAGTTAGATCCTACATCAGCCTGCAATTTTCAATGCCCTGAATGTATTAGTGCAGATTTGTTAAACAAAGGGGGAATAAAGGATGAAAGATTAATGGAATTAATCGGTGAATTTCATGAGGCAGGTGTTAAAGGAATTATTTTTATAGGCGGTGGTGAGCCTCTGGCACATAAATTAATGCCCGATCCAATTGTTAAAGCACATAATTTAGGAATGTCTATTGGTTTAACTACAAACGGATCATTATTGAATAGATACTTAGAAGAAATTGCAAATTGTGTTCAATGGACCAGAGTATCTGTTGATGCAGGAACTCCTGAAATATTTTCAAAAATTCGACCTTCACATATCCCAAATGCTTTTTCAAAAGTAACATCAAATATTGAAGCTCTCGCAAAAATAAAAAAGGGTATCTTGGGATATAGTTTTTTATTAATAGAGCGCCATGATCCCAATGGACAAATAGTTACAAATGTGCAAGAACTCTTTTGTGCCGCAAGGCTAGCAAAAAACTTAGGATGTGATTATTTTGAATTTAAGCCTGCCGTTGATATGCATCACAATTTAATACCTTTGTCTAATAATTTAAAACAAGAAATAATAAGACAAAAGCCTCTTTTAGAAGCTCTGAAAACTGACAAATTTGAAGTTGTTTCTCCAAAATCTATTGATTATTTACTAACAAACAGTTCTTCAAACCAGCCTAAAACTTACCAAACTTGTCCAAGTTTGGAATTGAGAACTGTTGTTACATCTACTGGAATATATCCATGCCCGTACAAAAGAGGGTATGAAAATCAAAAAGTTGGTGGAATTGATGTCAATTTTAATGATTATTGGAAGTCAGATGAACGACAAAATAATACAAAGTCTGTAAATCCAAGCAAATCTTGTCTTTTTTACTGCATAAGACACGAGCAGAATTTACTTCTACATTTATTAGCAAACGGTCAGGAAGAGGGAATAAATCTATTGCCTTATATGATACAAACTCCACAAACAGATGATGTTTTTATTTAATAATTAGAAAAATAAACTATACTATAAATCAGATGGACTCAATTACATACCACAAAAAATATAAAGGTAAAATTGGTACAGAGTTAAAATCTCCAATCAACAACAAATCTGATTTATCTCTTGCTTACACTCCAGGGGTGGCTGAAGTTAGTTTAGAACTTTTTAAAAAAAATAAAATGGCATCTGTTCTTTCTCTTAAATCAAATACAGTGGCTATAGTTTCAGATGGGTCAGCAGTTTTAGGACTTGGTAATATCGGTGCATATGGCGCAATCCCAGTTATGGAAGGGAAGGCTGCACTTTTTAAAAGGTTCGCTGGTGTTGATGCTTTTCCAATTTGTGTTAATACCCAAGACAACGATGAGATTATTAAATTGGTTAAAAATATAGCTCCTGTTTTTGGAGGAATAAATCTAGAAGATATAAAAGCACCAAGATGTTTTGAGATCGAACGAAGACTGATCAAAGACTTGGATATCCCAGTAATGCACGATGATCAACATGGGACTGCGGTTGTAGTACTCGCCGCATTAATTAATGCTTTAAAAGTAGTCAAAAAAGACAAAACAGTTAAAATTGTCATAAATGGTGCGGGCGCTGCAGGAACAGCAGTTTGTGATTTACTTTTAGAATATGGATTTAACAATATTGTAGTTTGTGATTCCAAAGGAGCAATTTCTAAAAAAAGAAAAGATCTAGATAATGAAAAGGTACGGTTAGCAAAGATTTCAAATAAAAATAATGAAATTGGTGATATACATCAAGTAATAAAAAATAAAGATGTTTTTATTGGTGCTAGTAAAGGTGACTTGATTAATAAAAATGATATTTCAAATATGTCTAAAAATGCAATTGTTTTTGCAATGGCAAACCCAACACCTGAAATTATGCCAAACGAAGCAAAACTGGGTGGAGCGGTGATTGTTGCAACTGGAAGAAGTGACTTTGATAATCAAATAAATAACGTTCTAGCTTTCCCAGGAATTTTTAGGGGGGCTCTGGATAATAAAGTTAAAAAAATAACTAACAAAATGTTAATTCAAGCTGCCATAAATCTTTCAAAACTTGTTAAAATTCCGACCGCCGAAAAAATAATCCCCAGTCCGTTTGATAAAAATGTGGTTAAAGCAGTATCTTCTGCAGTAAGCAATAGCTTGCCACTTTGTGGTAAAAAAATGTTAGAATAAATAGGCATGGAAATTGGTAAAATTAAACAAATTGAAATAACTTCAGAATTATCTAAATCATACGTTGATTATGCAATGAGTGTTATTGTTGCCCGTGCTCTTCCTGACGTTCGTGATGGTCTTAAACCAGTTCACAGAAGAATTTTATATGCCATGGCTCAGATGGGTCTAAAACATAGTGGTCCATTTTCTAAATCTGCAAAAGTTGTTGGAGAAGTTTTGGGTAAATATCATCCACATGGTGATACTGCTGTTTATGATACTGCCGTTAGAATGGTTCAAGATTTTTCACTTCGTTATCCACTTCTTAAAGGTCAAGGAAATTTTGGCTCTGTCGATGGGGATTCTGCTGCAGCCATGAGATATAGCGAAATGAAGCTATCAGCAATTTCTGAATATCTTTTAGCTGACATCGAAAAAGATACAGTAGATTACATTGATAATTTTGATGCAACACTCAAGGAACCAACTTTTATGCCTGCTCTTCTTCCCAATTTGCTTCTAATGGGTTCTGAAGGTATTGCTGTTGGAATGGCTACAAAAATTCCACCACATAATTTAACTGAAGTTGTTGATGCAATTCTTGATATGATCAAAAAAGGAAGAGTAACTATAGAAAATGAGGATAATCATAACCAAGAAAACGAATTTGTCATCAAAAAAATTAATTTAATCGCATCTGGTGAAGCAAAAAGCTTTACTCAAGATGAGGTTGATCCAAAGAGCATTTCTTTCGAGACCGACGCATCGGTCGATGAAATAACAGATATACTTCCAGGTCCTGATTTTCCTACAGGAGGTGCTATTTATGGTGCAAATTCACTAAAAGAAGTATATGCAACAGGTAGAGGTAGAATTGTGGTTCGTGGTATTGCAGAAATTGTAAATGGTGAAAAACGATCTCAGATAATTATTTCTGAAATTCCATATCAAGTAAATAAGGCTGAGATGGTTGCTAAAATTGCAGAACTTGTAAAGACAAAAAAATTAATAGGAATTGCAGACCTAAGAGATGAGTCCGACAAGGACGGTATGAGAGTTGCGATAGACCTTAAAAAAGATGCTAAACCGAAATCAGTTTTAAATAATATTTATAAACATACCAGGCTTCAAACTACATTTTCTGCCAACTTTGTTGCTCTTGTTGACGGAACACCTCATACACTAAATCTAAAACAAATTTTGGTTGAATATATTAAACACAGGCAAAAAGTAGTCGTTAGAAGAACAATTTTTGAGTTAACAGAAGCAAAACGCAGAGCTCATATATTAGAAGGTTTAAAGATAGCACTTGATAACTTAGATGCAGTAATTAAGACAATTAGAGAAAGTAAAACTCAAGAAGAGGCAAAAACGAATTTAATAACAAGATTTAAATTGTCAGAAATTCAAGCCACGGCAATTCTTGATATGCAACTTAGGCGTTTAGCAGCTTTGGAACGAGAGAAAATTGAAAAAGAGTATCAAGAAATTAAGAAATTTATTGATGAATTAATTGCGATTTTGAAAGACCCACAACGAATATTAACAATAATTAACATAGAGCTTACTGAACTCAAAGCAAAATTTGGAGATAGTCGAAAAACAAAGATTTATAAAAGTAAGATAGGGGAGTTCTCGGAAGAAGATTTGGTTGCAAAAGAAGACTGTTTAGTAACTGTAACCAAGACTGGTTATATTAAAAGAGTTCCAAAAAATACATATAAAGCACAAAGAAGAGGTGGTAAGGGTGTAATAGGAATGACCACTAAAGAAGAAGATGAAATTGATCACTTGGTAACTGCTTCAACTCATGATCAAATTTTATTCTTTACCAATAAAGGTCGTGTTTTTGGTACAAAAGTATATGAAATACCAGAATCATCTCGCCAAGCAAAAGGGCAAGCGCTAGTCAATTTCCTAAACCTTGAAAGCGGAGAAGTTATCAAATCAATTTTACCAATGGACAAAAATTTAAAAGCCAAACATTTGATATTGGCTACATCTTTAGGAATTATCAAAAAAACTGAATTAAGACATTATGAAAATTTGCGAGCAAACGGTTTAATCGCAATAAAACTACAAGGAACTGACAGTTTGATATCAGCTCACTTAACTTATGGGTCAGATAATATCATGCTTTTAACTAAGAAGGGTATGTCAATTAGATTCCCTGAAGGAAATGTTAGACCTATGGGCAGAGCAACAACAGGTGTAACTGGAGTAAAACTTGATGATGGAGATAGCGTGATTGGAATGGAAGTTTTTCCTGAAAAGTTAGAAAAATCAACTGACAAAAGAAAAAAGATATTTAGAGATATACTAACAATTTCAATTCATGGACTTGGGAAAAGAACTAGATTTGACCTATTTCCAGTTCAGAAAAGGGCAGGTAAAGGGCTTAAAGCCTGTGTAATATCAGAAAAAACAGGTGAACTTGCTTGTGCAGCCATGGTTACTGAAAAGTCAGAACAATTAGTAATTACCTCTAAAAAAGGGCAAGTGATAAAACTACCTGTTAAAAACATTCCACAATTAGGTAGAGCTACACAAGGAGTTATTATTATGAGATTTGCAAACAAAGGTGATACTATTGCCGCCGCCACAGTTCTTCTAAAAACTGGAGATGAGGAAGAAGAAGTTTGACAATATTGATTTTTGTTAAGTTTTTTCAACAGGTTTTTGGACAGGGGCAATAATTTTCTCACTTTCATCGGCTGTTCCCGTAGCTATTTTTGTTATTTCAAGTAAAGCTAACAATATAGGATCTACAAAACGTTTAACGGCCAATTCTTCTTTTTTAGTCAATTCTCTTTCTATCATTTGTGGATAGTTTAATACTACTACTACTTAGAAGTCAAGCGAAGGCTGGATGAGAATTAAAAGGGTGGATATTTTGGAGTTTTTCAATTTGATCTGAGTGATCTCTTGAATGTTGAGACAACATTGCCTGTTCTTCTCTAGTATCCTTTAGTTCCTTCATCAGAGCATCTTCTCTGCTATAAAATTCTTCTTTTGTTGGTAAATGTTTTATATCTTCCCTTGTAATTAAACCTAATTCATGAACTTTTTCGTCAAATACTAATTCAAAGACATTTTTTATTTTTTTTAATAAATTTGCTTCATTATAATCATTCATAATTATATTAAATCACTAATTGAAATTTCTGTCAATTAAAGTATGATTGTTATATGAAAAGAGTTGTAAGTATTATTATTTTTTTTATTTTTCTTTTTGTATATTCTAAATGGGGACCAAGTATTCCAATTTCTGTTCTTACACAATCAAAAGGTGAACCCATGATTGTTTCTGATACTGGAAAAGTAACTGTAGTACCTGACATTGCAAAGGTCACTATTGGTATTGAAGAGCAAGGACAAACATTAAAACAAGTTCAGAGTGCAGTAAATGCAAAGTCAAAAACACTTACAGATTCATTAAAAAAACTAGGAATTGATGAAAAAGATATAAAAACTACAAATTACAATGTCTATCCTGAATATAATTATGAATCAACTCCATACAAAATAAATGGTTATAGAGTATCAACAAATTATGAAGTAAAAATTATAGATTTTGGCATTGTCAACGAAGTGCTAACAATGGCGACGCAAAGCGGAGCGGTTGTCATTGGAAACATTAGTTTTGAAGTTAATGAAAAGACAAAACTTGAATATACTAATAAAGCCAGAGAAGAAGCTGTTAAATTAGCAAAGAATAAAGCAGAAGGACTGGCCAAGGCAGCAGGGGTTACATTGGGGAAAATAATTAACGTAACAGAATCACAAGGAGTTGATTATCCAAGACCAATGATGGCATTAGAAAAAGCAAACATAACCCCAGGTGAAACAGAAATACAAGTTACAGTGACTCTTTCATATAGTCTTTAATATTCACTCCTTCTTTTGGAATTAATATATAAGCTCCTGCAGAACTTTTACTCTGAGTTAATACGTTCTGATCAGAGATACCAAGATATGAAATTGCATATTCCAATGGGTTCCCAATTTTAGAAAGCATATTATTAACAGAATCGATATTAAAATCTGTTGTAACAAAACTAAACGTTTTTTCAATAGATGCAATATCTGCCTTTTGAAGTATTGCTTTTAGTACTTCAAATTGACGCATGCTTCTGCCAAAGTCTCCATCACCGTGACGACTTCTAACATATTTTAAAGCTTCCTCTCCGTTCATTTGATTTAATCCCACACCATACGAGATAGTTTCATATCTACATATAAATTGTTTTTCAAGTTCAAAACCTGAATATTTTGTATGTAAACTGGCAACCTCATCAGATAACTTTCCACAGAGTTCATTTTCTTTGCCCTTAACTGGATAGAAGTTATCTGTATATGCTTTCTTAACATCAACAGTAATACTTTCTAACGAATCAATCATTTTTACAAAAGAATTAAAATCAATAGATATAAAGTTAGAAATAGCAAGACCCGTCACTCCTGTTAATGCATCTTTTAATGATGGATC
>JAUYMM010000052.1 GCA_030699485.1 Candidatus Woesebacteria bacterium
GATATCAAAAACTAAAAGCAAAATCTAACGATTTCGCTCCTAGTTATGCTAACCAAGCGTATTTATACGCTTACGCAGCTTAACAGGCGTCCTGAAGTTTGATTCTCGATCGAACCGACTGGGTGTAAACCAATTCGAGATGCTACTTATTTTCTTTTGATTTAGAGGAAATTAGTAAAAGACAATTAAATCTTACCTATAAATTCCTGTCGATTGGATAAACTTATAGGGAAATATTATTAATCGAATAAGCTTGTAGAAGTTTTGTTTTTAAGTTTTTCGGATGTGGGTTCGATTCCCACCATCTCCACAAATTATTTGAGTTCTATATACATAAGTTTAGGGCCAGTTAAAAGAATTATTTTCCCTTCTTCTTCTGAAACTACTATGTCTTTTGCGTTTTTGATTTCATCATTTAGATACTGAAGTTTAAATTCTCCACTTTTATCTATTGCAACCACTCTCCCTTTATCTTTTTCTAAGATATATACATTTTTTAATTTTTCATTTGTATAAATTGCAGTAGGGTTAGTAAATGGTTCATTTAATCCAGACAATGAAACTGTTTGAGGATTCCCTAATGTAAATTTAGACACTTTACCGGATGATGAAAGAAGCCAGATTGATCCATCAATTGTCATGTCAATTACTTTTGAAAAGTCTACTTCAACACTAGGAGCCAGCCATTCAGCTTTTTGGCCAAAAGTTTTACCACTTCCTGAATGCCTATATATTTGATTATTACTTTTATCAATTATGTAAATATTCCCAGCATATATATAAAACAGTGAATTTTCTTCTACTTCGTATACTCCATCAAGTTTATCTAATAATAGTCTATCTTCGTATGAAGCTATGCTTTTTGTATCACCAATATCTTCTTTGTTAGCTGCAATTTTTGCATTTTTATTTTTAATCCCTATTTTTATTATATTTTTATTTTCTTTATCAAATATAAAAATCTCTTCGCCTGATGAAACCATTTGACTTCCATTAAAACCTGAGGTCTGTAATGTTAAATCCAAAAACTCTTTTACTTCTACTTTTACTTCTCCTACAATTTCAGCTTCTTTTTCTGTTATGTTCTTAATTAATTCCTCCAGTTTTTCATTTTTAAATCCAGCTTCTTTTAATTCAAAAGCTATTTTTTTTGAACTAATGAAAAGTTCTCTTGCACTGTTTTTGTCCACTACTCCTGCAACAGATGAATCATAATTTGAAACTGCTTCATCTAGTTTAATCAAGCTCTGCTTCTCAAAATCTCTATTATTTTTCTGTTTTATACCAAAAGTGACACTTACAATTAATAAAACCAGAAGTATTACTCCTACCGTAAGAGTTGTTTTTCTGTTTTGTGAATTTGATTCGTCAACTAAATTATCTCTCACAAAAATAGCTTTTATTTTATTTTCTTTCTCTTCTTCAACTGTTACAACTAGTTTTTCTAAACCTTTTTCAATCGTATAAACATCTCCTGTTTTGGGGACTCCTGAAATTGAAGTTTTTTTATCTTGTGTTTCACAAAGCGTTACCGTTTTGTTGTTTCTAAAAACAGTAGCTTTACAAAAAGGTTCTGTGGAAACAACTATTTTTCTAAAAATAAATCTAATTGATCCCACACCTTCCAATTTTGGCTGACCTACGTTTGATATTAACTTTAAGGACATTTTACAATATAATAATAGCAAAGACTAAGACTGCAATGGCAAAAAGAAGATGAATAAAAGATAATAGTTTAAGTTGCTTTTCAAAACCAACTTCTAAAGTAACCGTCATTAATTTTACTTGTTTAACAACTACAAAGGCAAAAACAACATAAATTAATAGAAAAACTAAAATTAAAACTTTAATAATGCCCCAAATCATCTGATTCTCCCTTCCAGTGCTTCTTGTTGTTCTTCAATTCGGAGGTCTTGTAAAACTTTTACAACTTTATCAGGATATGGGACAGCTAAAAAGTCAAAATTTGGAACTTCAGATGCTGTTTGAATCAAAACATCACCATAATTAAACAATGTTCTTACTACTCCACCCATTTTATATGTAACATCTTGAATTTTATCAATATTAGCGTCACTTACTTCTTTATAAATTAAGTTATAAAAATCAATATCAATTATTCTCTCGTCAGTTACTATGTAAACGTTAAAGAACCAAGTCAAAAAACTTTCCAAGAAATATGCAGTTGTAATTAAATACCAAATAAGAACAAATATAAACACAAAATTTGAAGGTACTGAGTCTAAAACAGTTGTGTTTGTGATAAATATTGGAGCTAGTAGCATAATAATTGTTGTTATTATCCAAGGCACATTAGTAATTAAATGTCTTCTTAAAAAGAGAATTATTTTTTCTTCACTTTCTCTTGTTTCAAATGTAACTCCATTTGGATGCATTAAAAAGGAGGCTAGGGGATATCTTTCTTGCATAGAAACATCTACTTTTTTTTGTTTTGAAGCTGAAAATATCTCTGGCATAACTATATTGTATCAGATTAAGTCCAATTATATTTTTAAAATATACTAACTATCTTTTTTCTATATTAAACAATGGACCAACTATTTGAATATTTGCTGGAGCACGAAGATTAAAATAACTCTTAAAATCTTGTCCATCAAAAGATCTTCCGTCAATCGTTATATTTGTTGTTCTACCACTTCCAAAGTCTGCTCCAATTGTAATATTTGAAACATTATCAAACGGTGTAATTCCGCGACTTGAAAGTTCATTTTTAACCCGTCCTGAATCCCAAGTATCAACTCCATCAGGATTTGGTTTGTCTGTCTGGGAAAGATGTTTTTGGGTTGAACCATCAGCTTTTGCAAGAAGAATAACATTCGCAATATCTGCAACTTCATCTGATTTAAGCCAAGCAGTTTTATTATATTGGATTCTACTGCCCCAATCACAATAAAAAACTGGGGAATTTTTATCATATGCATTATTAAACAAATCTGAAAAACTATTTATACCCCCTGTTGAATCTTGAAGTCTTTTTGTCCATGCTTTATTACTCCAACCAATATCTCCTGAAGTATATGCATACCCTCCATGGGTAGCAGAAAACCATGCTGTAATCGGTTGTCCTCCTTGAATCATTACTTTTCCTGAAGTGGTATTTACTGCTGTTTCCCAATTTCCTCCTTTTGGACTAGTTTTAAATACTTGGCAATATTCACTTGCACAGACAGAAGATGCCCCATTATTTGTAACAGCTAACACATAAGATCTTGCTGCTATCGCTTGTGCTTTTAACACTGCCAGATCATTGTCTGCCCAAGAGTCAGGAACTTCGTAAATCCTTTTTATATAATCCTCTAAACTACCAGTCCAGATGATACTACCTTGATTAATTCCCTTACCATTATTTACTTTAATTGTTGTGTTGCGTTCTTGATAATCATCAAAATTATAATAAGCTCTAAGTATTTGATCATAATTTTGATTAGCTTTTGCCCTACCCCAAGCACCATATTGATTTAACCCTACCCTGTTCGGAACACCAAAACTAAAGAATGCAAATGATGGAGAAAATCCAGGACTTTTAAATGGATCAATGTCACTTGAGCATCCACCCTTCATGTTATAAGCAGATCTTGAAAGTCCCAACGATTCTAGTTTTTGTGCCAAAAACGATTGCTGTCGTGCAGATAGTGTCGCTAGATAGCTTTCAACTTTTGCAACCTCTATACCCAAAGTTTTTGCTTTTTCATCAAGTTGAGATTTCGAAGAAGCTAACGAATTTTTAGTTTTTTCCATTGATTCTTTGTCAGATTGAAGTTTGTTTATTTCCTCTGCATATTGAACCATTATCTTTCTGTCATTCTCTGTCGCCCTCTGTTTATAGCTTATTTCTCTAAAAGCATTTGTTGCCGTTTCAGAAGAAAGGAATATAAAAAATGTTGGGGACACTTTTCTTAATTCAATATATTGATTTCTTGCTTTTTCTTCAAAAATAGACTTAGTTTTACTTAGATCTTTATCTCTTTTATCAATATCTGATTTAATTTTTGTTAATTGAGACGATATTAAATCTATTTGTTTTTTTAGCAACGAAACTTTATTGTTTAAATTTGATAATTCTTTTTTATTTTGTTCATGAGCAGGTGTTAATGCAGAGATATCTCGTGCAATTTTATCTGCACAGTATTGAGCATCATCTGGCGAAAGTTTTGTGTTTCCTGATGTGTCATCACAATTTGGCTCAGCAAAAATAATATTTAAAAACTGTATTCTGTTAAAAATAAAGAATATCGTACTCAAAAAAATAAGTAAAACGATAATAAATTTAGTGATCTTAGGCATTTATTAAGTATACCAGTTTTATGGTATAATCATTTTATGGCAAGAGTAATAATTGACCCACAAATCAACATCGGAAAAGCCACAATTGAAGGCACTGGGATTACTGTGTCTACTATTCTAAATTTGATTAAAAATGGTTATACCACAGAAAAAATAATTAAGGCATATCCGGTACTCAAAAAGTCTGATATTAAAGCTTCACTCGATTTTGCACAGGGAAGAATTGAAAGAGAAGAAACAATTCCAAATAATATAAGATTTAGTTTTGCATGAGGTTTACATTTCATGATTAAATTTCTACTTGATGCCAATTTATCGCCCGTAACCTCAAAGTATTTGGCTGAATTAGGATTTGACTCAAAAAGTATTACGGAAGAAAAATTAGGATACGTAATAGATCCAGAAGTGATATGGAAATAAATAAATTAAAACAAAATACTAAAAGTATAATTGTAATCAAAAAGGGAGATACAAGATTCGTAAAATAAATTAGCTAAATTTGAGTGTATAATTATTACTAATGTCTAATTCTGCCAAAAAGAAAGCCAAAATCTATTATAATAAATGGCGGAAAGAAACTACATATTCTCCAGCGTTAAAGAAAAATATACACATAACACTCAAGGGATGGAAACACTTAACTGGTGCAACAGGACACAAAAAAAGAACTTTTAATGATATTTACAGAAGATTAAAGTTACTCCCATACGCTAAATTAATTATCAAGAAATCTTCAACGATTCAAAATATAAAGGTTAAAAATAATATTAAATATTTTGCTTTAGAAGCTGTAATACCAATAAAAACAACAACTACAAAACAATTAAGAAAAGTTCGTGTAATAATACAAGAAGATAAAAAAGGTAATTTGATATTTTTATCAATAATGGACAAAAAAAACTGAACGCCTCACGCTTGGGTCTATTGACGTTAGCGTCATGAAGAGTAAAAACTCTTTCGTTCAGTAATAGAAATATATCAAAAAAAGTCCATTTTGTCAATAACAACTAAGCATGTTAAACTACAAGTTATACAAAGCAATGAAAAAAATAATCTTTACAATATTTTTGTTTTTAACTTTAATTAGTTATTCGATCAAACCAGCCATTGCGCAACTTAGCGATTGTGGAATTGATACTGCTATTGGTTGTATACCGGTTTCTGACACCAATGCCTTTATGGGGTGGATACTTGGTTGGGCTGTTGGAGTTGGTGGTGGAATTGCATTTTTATTAATTGTCTATGCTAGTTTCATGGTAATGACTTCCCAAGGAGTTCCAGACAGATTAAAAGCAGGGCAAGAATTATTAACATCAGCAATTTCAGGTTTGATTATGCTAATTTTCTCTGTTTTTATACTTAATTTTATAGGAATTGATATACTGGGT
>JAUYMM010000054.1 GCA_030699485.1 Candidatus Woesebacteria bacterium
GGATCATATTTCAAATTAAAAAGAGTAAAGATATGTGGCTCACCATAACTTCTTGTATAAACAATTAAATCATACTTATCTTGATTATTTTTTATATAGTCTACAACTTGTTTATTACCATACTGCCAATCTCGAGAATACAGAATAGGATATTTTACAAAATAATTATTCAAATATATTCCAAAATTAATTATAAATAAAATTGTAGATAATGCCAAAATTATTTTTGTGTGTTTTTTTAACTTGATGAATTCATAAATACCGACTGCAGTAAAAATTTGGTATACAGGTACAGCAATTAAAGTGCGGAGTGCATTTGGAATGCTATCATTGGTCATTGATACTGGAACAAAAGCAAGCAACAACCAAGGAAGTAAGATTCGTAAAGATTTGTCTTTCCTTTTAAGTAGTAAATATAAACCAAACAACAAAAAAGGGGCTTGTATTAAATAAAGTTCACCAACCCCTTGGACATGGTGTTGCCTGTGACCGGCGCCATTAATAAATAAAAAATCTGGAGTAAAATGAGCTAAATAATTTTTAGAGAAATAATAAGTATTGTATGTATATCTATTATGTATTAACTTAGTTAAAATCGGTGGTAATTTTGATAAGTTTCTTCTCTCCTCAATTCTTGGAACTAAACCTTTATCATCTGTGATACTTACTAATTTATATCTTGCCGCAGCATCACCAGAAAGAACAAAGGGAACAATTAGAGCAGTTAAAATTACAAAAACTACACCAGATAATAAAAACCAACCTTTTATTCTGTAGAAATATTGTCTATACAAAATAACTATTGCGAATAAAAATAATGGAGTAAATACTCTTGCGGTATTATATGTATAGACAGAAACTGCAAAAGGTATCATTGAAAATACTAACCACTTAGAGTTCTTCAAACCTTTAATCAAAAACCAAAGAGCTAGTAAAAACCAAAATAATGAGAAGGAAGATTCAAAAGAACCACGGGTAAGCTGTATATGCCAAGGAGAAACTGCAAGTAAAAATGAGGAAATTAGTGAAATAGATTTTTTCTTGAAAAGTTCTCGGGTTAGAAAATATAAAAGTAAAACTGTTAAAGTTCCATAAATAACCGGCGTTATTCTAACCCCTAACTCATTAAGACCAAAAAAGTAAATTCCTGGAATTGATGCATAAATTTGAGTTGGAAGTTTATATTCTCCAAATGATTTAAAATGAAGTGGCATAAATTCACCCCATTCATCCCTACCTGTTAGCATGATGCTATATGCATTGTAACCAATCGAAGTCTCATCCCAGTTTAAAGATGGTGGAATTGAGGTGATTTTGTATATTCGTAAAAAGAAACTTAAAGCAACAATTAATATTAATATAAATTTATTTTTCATTGTCTGAAATAGTTACATTCCCATAAACTTTAGGGTATTTGCCATATTGTGCGATGACTTCATTTGGGTCTATTTTTGCATAAACTGGATATGCATATTCTATATTGTCTATTTTTGTAGAAAGAATAATTTGTTGATTTTTGTCGGCATTAATAGCTTCTAAGGATGCTGTTTTTGCTTCAAGCGACCAAAAACTTCCAAACTTGTTTGGCACGAAGAAGTAAACTACCATTAAAACACCTACCAGTTGTATTAGTATCAAGAATAAAAATAGTTTATTTAATTTCCGTGAAACATTTAATAATGCGTAGGCTGAAATTAAAATAAAAGGCGGTAACATTAAATTATTTCGAAGTGCATGAGTTTGCCCCAAAAGCATAGTTGCAAGTGGCGTAATTAATATCCACAAAATTAAGAGAATTAATTTTCTTTTTTCCTGTTTAGCTAGAAAATATAACCCTGCAAACATTAGAGGTAGTTCAACCAAGTACAGCATTCCCCACTCACCCGGATTATGTCGTGGATTCCTGTCTCCTCTTAAATATAAAAACTGAGGTGACAAGTTTTCTATATAATTTTCAAAAAGAATTCGGGAATATTTCAATGGTTTATTGTAAATAAATGGTTTGATGGTTTCTGGGAGCGTTGAAAGATTTCTTTCTTCATTTATTTTTTGAATAACACTTTCTTTTAAATTAGAGTCAGAAAAAGTATTTAAATTAAAAAATCTATTATCAGAAACACCATTAAAGGTTTCTCTTAGTGAGAATCCTGCAAAAATTACTAAAATTGTTAAGGCTGCAAGAAAATATTTATTTTTTAAAGTTGTAACGAAACCTGAAAAAAATATTAATATTAAAAATAATAATGGAATAGTTAATTTAAATGTTGGATAGGTAAATATCGCCAGTCCAAACAAAATTGCCATAGGAATATATTTTTTATATAAAAACATAACTACTCCAAAAAGAGTTAAAAATAATGCAAAATGCGCCTCAAACCCAGCACGAGATAAATAAATATTCCACAGCGAAGCTGATGCTAAAAGTGAAGACATTAACCCAACTTTTTCTGAAAACATCTTCTTTCCCAAAAAATACATGAGTATTATTATCCCCATGCCCGATGAAAAAGAGAGACCCCTTACACCCCAAACACTTGGACCAAAGGCATAAACAAATGGAATTGATCCGTAAACATAGCCTGCAGGCCTACCTGCACCCATTTTAAAGGTTAATGGAAAGGATTCTCCTGTTTGATCCATCCCCGTTTTTAAAACACTATATGAGTCGTAAACAATTGTTAATTCATCACCATATAAAGGAAGTGAATTAATTTTATATGCACGAACGATAAATCCGAGTATTAATATCGCAAGTAGTATATAATTTGTAAATAATGGAATCCGTCTTAATGGGATCAATTTTTGTATTTTCAGTAACCACTCTGATTTCATATATCTTAATTGTACTAAATATTCCCTATTTAATCATTCCTATCTTAATTCTGTCGATAGCTGTTGGCTATAAATCTTTAATTAAAACATTTAAAAATACTAAAATAAGCCTAAACAGACAAACATTTTTAGTATTAGTAGTATTTATTATCGGTATAATTGGTCAGCTTGCAGTTATTTCTCCTAGTGGAACATACAAATCAGGAGATTTAGTCTTCTGGAGTGCGCATGGTCATGATGGTACGTGGCATATTGCCTTAATGGAGGAAATGAAAAAAGGATATCCATTTGAAAATCCAATTTTTGCAGGAACTCCTCTTAAAAATTATCATTTCTTTTCTGATATCTTGCCTACCATGGTTGGTAAGTACACTAGCGTGTCAAATGAAAATTTGTACTTTAGAATATTTCCATTTTTTTACTCTTTATTTTTAGGAGCATCTGTTTTTTTCTTAACGAAAAAATTAACTAAAAACTTCTCTAGCGGAATTTGGGCTACTGTTTTTACCTATTTTGCAGGTAGTTTTGGCTACCTAATCGGAAAGGGAGAAAGTGTTTTCTGGGCAACTCAAATACAAAGTTCTAGTGGTAACCCACCACAAATTATTTCTAACTTTTTGTTTTTAGCTTCTATTTATTTTGTTTTAGTCTATTTAGAACAAAAACAAAAACGAGAAAAAATAAAATATTTTTTAATAGGTCTTATTATGCTTGGTACAATTTCTTCATTTAAAATATATGCAGGTGTTATTTTACTTGGCACACTTTCAATTGTTGGCACATGGGAATTAATTAAAAACAAAAAAATAGAATTATTTTTACTTTCTTTAGTTAGTGGTATTTTAGCTTTAATATTGTATCTACCAAACTCTTCTAATTCCACATCATTTTTAATATATGAACCTTGGTGGTATATAAGAACAATGATAGTTGAACCATCACGCCTTAATCTCTTAGACTGGGAGTTAAGACGTCAAACATATATTTATGAGAGTAATTGGAAAAGAGTTATTTGGCTTGAGGGAATGGGATTTTTAATATTTTTCTTTGGAAACCTGGGTATGAGGTTTTTAGGGCTATGGGAATTTGTTAAAACTAACTCTATTTTTAAAATAGGAATTATATTATCAATTGCTTTCCCTTTAATTTTTTTACAAAAGGGAGTTGCTAGTAATACTTCACAATTTTTGCAATATTTCATTTTACTTTTTGGAATACTGGCTGGAATTGCAGTTTCAAAAATTGTTGCTAACAAAAAATTTATCTTTCTTGCACCAATTATTTTAATTTTGATGATTCCAACACAAGTAAATTTACTCCGTGAATTTTACGTATCAGAAAATCATCTAAGACCTGCTTTTGCGAAAGTTAACTCAAGTGAATTAGAAGCGCTTAAATTTATAAAATATAATACAGATATTAATTCTGTGATTTTAACTCCTCCGTATAATCAATATCTTGATCAAAAACAAATTACTCCAAATATTTGGGATTGGTTTGATACTTCATATGTTTCAGCCTTTTCTTCAAGAAGAACTTATTTTGATGACTATGAACAAGTAGACATCATGGGCTATGATTATCGTCCAAGACTTGAAATAAAAAGTATAATATTTGACAGTGAAGTTCCCGCTAAGGTTAGTGAAACTCTAATATCCACCAACGCCAACATCTTATATTACCCAAAAGCAGTCGCACCAAAAGTTAATATTGAATCACTAGGTCTAGTTAAATTCTTCGAAAACTCAGAAGTTATAATTTGGAAAATTAAATAGTCCGTATTTTTGTGTTAAAATACTCCTGATATAAAAATATCAAGCTCGTTGACTTAATAATCCATATTAGACCTCTTAACAGAGGAAAGGAGTGTGTCAAATGTTTAGGAAAATTTGTTTGACGGCTGTGATCTTGATAGGAATACTTTCTTCGATCACAAGCCCTGTTGCTGCTGGATCCATGTATACTCATGGCCCCAATTTCAACGTAAGTTTCAACCCGCAAGGAAGCGCTCAAGTTGGCCACGATGTGAACATACATATCAAGGTTGACTCAGCAAATCCCGGAGCCACAAGAATCAACGTCAGTTGCGGTGGTATTAGCAAAGGAGAAACATCTGAAGTTGAGTTTGATTCAAGTTGGCGCACAGGTGATTGTCCCGCTGGTAATGCAAATGTGAACATTTGTACAAAAGCGTCAGATGATCCCAATTGGCAAGATCCAAATTGCGCTGACTATTCGTATCAATTGACTTCACCTCCCCCACCTGTAGGACCGTCACGTGGACCAAACATTTCTGTTTTCTCGTTTAGTCCTGAGTCAGCCACGGTTGGCGATAGCGTCAATATTCATGTTCGAATTGATAGCAACAACCCTGGAGCTACTACCATAACCGTAGGTTGTGGAAATTTAAACAAGAATGAAACTTCAGAAGTGGAATTTGACAGCAACTGGAGCACATCTAGTTGTGGTGATGGAAATATCAGTGTGAGAGTTTGTTCAAGAGCCACTGATGATCCAACTTGGAGCAATGCAACTTGTTCAGACAGGAACTATTACTTAGCTCCAAAACAAGTTTCAGTTCCTGCTCCAATTGCAAATCTTTGGGTTGATTCAGACAAGATAACAACTGGATCATGTACTAATTTACATTGGAACTCCTCAAATGCAAACTCTGCAGAAATTGATGGAGGAAGCGTAAACCTAAATGGTGATATGCAAGTGTGTCCACCAGTTACCAAGAAATACAGCCTTGTTGTGCATGGTAACGGAGGAGATGCTTCAAGAAACCTGACAGTTGTTGTTTCTGGAAGTCCACAATCACCAAACGTTGCAGATTACTTTTCAACAAAAGATTTGATTGACATAAACGGTAATCTGTACGTAATTGTAAACGGTGAGAAAAGACACATTCCAAATCCTGAAACTCTTGATGCATTAGGAATATCAAGAGGAATGATTGATAATAAACGATTTTCGGCCAATGATTTGAAAAAGATTCCAACTGGCGCGGATGTCCCCGATGTCAACCGTGACAAAGCAGGGTTTGATGCTTTTAAAGCAAAATACTTTGCAAACCTTGCTCCAATTGTTCCTAATCAAAATACTGCGGTACCAAACTCAGGACAAGTCCCAGCAGGTCAATTTGATCCACATGTTGCAGGAGTTTGTTCTGGTTGGGAAACAAGACTTTGGATTGGAGCATTAGGAAGAGTAACAAACAAAGTTACAGATTCCTTGAAACTTAGAACTGAGGCATCAACAAGTGAAAATGTCATTGCCAAAATGCCAGCAAGTTACAAATTCACTGTCATTGGCGGACCAAAATGCAATGAAGGCTACACTTGGTGGAACATTCAAGGCACAATGGGAACTGGCTGGGCAGCAGAAGCGGGTGATATAAACGGGAAGACATACTGGTGGATGGCACCAATGACCGAGCCTCCTGCTCCTGAAAGTGTTGTTGTTCCAACAAAAGTTCCTGTTACAGTTGTGCCACAGGCTGAAGTGCCCTCAATTGATCAAGGTTTAGCATCAGAAGAAAGAATTACTGGAACAATTCTTGCTCAATGTCCAATGCCACCACCGATTGAAGAACCATCATTATTTGAACAGTGGTTTGGTGTTCAAGCAACGGACAATAGATTTGAAGAAGGACAATGTACTTGGTACGTGTATTCTCAACGTGATGACGTTAAAGGATGGATTCCAGATTTTGGAGCAGATGCACACACGTGGAATAACTCTGCAATTGATTACGGTAATTTGGTTGTAGATCACAATCCTACTTCTGGAGACATTGTTGTCTGGGAAAAAACGTGCGGTGGAGCATACAGTGATTACGGACATGTAGCATACGTTGTTCGCGTCTTTGATGAAAATGGTGTTCAAAAGATAGAAGTGAATGAAGCAAATCGCGACGGTAAAGGTACTGTTACAAATGGATCAAAATATCCAGTACGCGACCCTAACTGTATGAGTTTTATACACACACCATCCAACACTTCTTCGCAAGGTGAAGATAATGAACAATCTGCTAATGACCAGCCACAAACACCCGATACTACGCTTTGGGATACGTTTGTAAATTGGTTAAGCAGTTTGTTTAAGAAATAAGTTCTACCCCCTGGGTTTTCGAAAGAAAAACAGGGGGTTTTTAGTTTAGTTTGAGGGTTGAAACTATTTTTCGAGCAATAAAACTATTAATGAAATTTTGGAATTTATCACTATTATTTATATCTATATCAATCAGATAATAATTGTTATTATCTTGGATTAAATATTCAAACAGTAAAGCTTTTCTACCATCCCAATTTTCCTTAAGTAATACGGTTGTTCTACCTGAAACAACAAGCGATTTCATTTTTGTATTTATTTTTAGTTTATTTAGATCGTCAAAAAGACTCTTTCCTAAAGTTGAAATATCATATTTTTCTTGTTCTGAACCTAAATATTTATATATAGTAAGTGACATTTCTCCGCTTCTTCCCAAGTTGTAATTTTTCAGCTTATCATATTCAATTAAATCTGAAATTAATAGTTTTCGTCTAATATTATCAAAGTCAATTTCGCTAATAAAATATTTATCAAGTTCCTCAGATTTCATTTGGCTTGGATATTTAATTGTAAATTCATCACTTCTATATGTCAGCCACGTAAACATCCAAATTTTAAATCCAATTACAGAAATTGAAAATATCCCCAGCACAATACCAAGAATCCATAACAAAATTTTCATCCATTTATTCAATTTAGATTTTTTTATTTCTTTTTTCTTTGTCATAGTCAAATTCTACACCAAATTATCACTAAAAAGCTAATGAAGTTTGAAGAAAAGATTGAGGTAAACTAGTTTTACAGTTTCCAATCTACTATCTGGTTTGTGAAATGTAACCATAGGCGCGCCACCAAGATGGGTTTCATCATCATATGAATAATTCAAAATATAGTCTGTTTCGTTTGTTAAGAAAACCTCAATTATTTCATCTTCTTTAGCATCTGGTGATTCTAGAATAAAACTATATTTTTTATCTTTAGAATCAGGAATAACATTAAAAATTATCTTGACAAAATCACCATCCCCAATATTAAATCCATTAAGCGTGGTTGTTCTTATCAAATTATCATTATTATCATACAAATTAAAAATTATGTCTTTTTTGTTTTTTAAATTAGGATTTTTGATAGTTGTACCAATTGCAACTAAGTTTTTATTCTTTGATACAAAATACTGTGTAAAGTCACGAATTCCATACACAGAAACCCTACCCATATCACCATATCCCGGCTGATCATCGGCAGGAATCATTTTAATTAAACTTGCCATCAAAGCAGGCACTATAAATAATATAAATAAAATTGTAAAAGTTGTATATTTAATCATCTTTAATAAGTTTATAGGTCATTACTACAGATAGTCCTGCTAATACAGAATGTAACATACTTTGAAAGTTATATGCATCGTACAATTTCTGTATAAATGTAAAAGGTGTTGGTAATAAATCATACCAAGTGGAATATATTCTAAATAGTGATATTGTCATTGCGCGATCTGAATAAAACAATGGTATAGAAATTGCAAAGACTGCCCAGAAAAATATAGGCCACTTTAATGATGGTTTTTGAATAACGAGTATCGTTAAAAATGGAGCAATCCAAAGTAACCAAGAAATGTGAAAGTGAGAAAATGAAAAAATAATTAAAAGTAAAATTACAAAATAGTTAAATAATTT
>JAUYMM010000059.1 GCA_030699485.1 Candidatus Woesebacteria bacterium
TCCCACATCATTAAATTATTGGCCATGACTTCTTTATACTTATCTGTTGAGGCACCGTACGGATAATAAAGAAATCCATCATGGGCAAATAAAATCCAAGTAGAAATAATTTCATTTTTGTATGTAGCAACTGATAAGTGAGCAATTTTATTTTTTAAGTGCTTCCACATTAATCTATGATATCTTGGCGTATGTGAATAAAATCCTTGTCTTTTGTTTGTTTCTGTAGTTAGCTCTAAATATTTTTCAAAAGCCTCATCAGAATTATTAATTTCAATCTTAACTCCATGTTTTTCTGCAAGCCTGATATTGTATCGAGTTTTACTCGAAAAGGATTTTAACAACTCTTCTTCAGATTTAGTAAGGTCTATTTGAAATGTTGTTGGAGTAAAAAGCCTTTTACCTTGTACCGCATTTTTACTAAGTAGATTAATTAAAGAGTTATTTTTTTCCACATTTGGTTCTAATTTTAAAAAAATTAAATTATTTTTTTTACCTATCTTTTTTAAATCACTAAGCATAGTGGTGGTTGGAGCTGGTCCTTTTTCAAAAATACCGATTTTATAGGAGATTAAAGGAATTTTGTGAACTGTAATTATTCCATACTTTGTTGTGAGAATTTCATTTCCCCATTCTTTTCTAAATTCTCCCCATTCCTTTGTTTGTAGTGGATGTGTCATAATTTATTTTAAGTATTTGTCGAGAATATTGTCAAAGTTTAGATCATCGTCTGTAATTTGTGAATCATCATTAAAGCTTTTTATCTCCAACTTACCATCTAATAAATGCTCAGGAATATCTACAATAAATCTTGAAACGACATTGCTTGATGTCTCACCATATATCATTCTTTTATTTGCATATGTTAGATAAAGAACTTCTTTAGCCCTCGTTATTCCTACATAACAAAGCCTTCTTTCCTCTTCCATTTGTTCTTTTTCCCAGAGAGATCTTGAATGTGGGAAAAGTCCTTCTTCCATACCAACAATAAAAACGACAGGAAATTCCAATCCTTTTGCAGCATGAAGTGTCATTAAGGTAACCATGCCGACTTCATCGGTAAGCGTAGCCTCACCCTTTGAAGAACTTGCTTCAACAAGTGAAACATTTTCTAAAAAATCAGAGAGACTTGGAAATTCTAAAGCAACTGATTTTAATTCCTTTATGTTTTCTAATCGTTGTAAATCTTCTGAATCATCTTCTTTAAATTTGTTTAAATATTCAGTTTCTTTAATAATCAGGTCTAATATTTCAAGGGTTGTATATTTTTCTAGGTTAATATTAATCATCATGAATTTTTCATATCTTCTTTTACCTAAAGCAATAACTCTTTTTTCTGACACAGAATCTTTTTTGTTAAACAAGAGCCTTAAATAAGAAAGAATATCTTTAATTTCTTTTCTGTCATAAAATCTTACTCCTCCAACCAATATGTATGGAATACTGGCATGCATTAATGCTTCTTCAAGAACACGAGATTGAGCATTAGTTCTATATAATATGGCAATATCTTTGTATTTTTGTAAATACTTAATTTTTTTTACAACAAAATCAGCTTCATCAAACCCATTTTTTGCAGGATAGATAGATATTTTTTCACCCTCTAGTTTTTCTGTCCAAAGTTTTAGAATTGGGTGACTGGTATTTTTAGATATCACAGAATTAGCTGCATCAAGAATTGTTTGAGTTGATCTATAATTTTGTTCAAGATTAATAACTTTAATATTTGGATAATCTTTGATTAAATAATTTATATTTCTATAATCAGCCCCTCTCCATGAGTAGACAGAGTTGTGGACAACAACAGAATTAGCTATATAATTATGAACATCTTTGACATCAAGATCGTATACGTAACCTTTATAAGACTTTTCAGTTACATATTCAACTTCATTTTCTATTATTTTTCCTTTCTTATAAAAACAAATACTCATACCAACTTGGATGTGGCTAGCGGGATGGAAATACAATTTTTCTTTATTTTTCAATAAAAATGCTTCATAAGATACATCGATGTTACCAGCCTCTTTACTTAAATTGAGTGCTATATTTTCAGCTTCTTCATATGACATTCGACTGATCTCGGTTCTCCAAGTATTTTTTCTACCTTCTCGGGTATAAAAACCTGCTTTTTTAATACGGCTCTCCAATTTTCTATCAGTAGTGTTTAGGGTAATTCTATGCATCCCCCAAGGGTTAACTTTATACCTTCTAGGATCTTCAAAAAACTTTAAGTGAACAATTTGTCTGTCTGTATTTTTATATCCAGAAATACCTTTTGGTCTATGGTGGGGAAACTTGGGATTAATTCCCAAGTCTTCCATTAGTTTTAAGACATTTTCTCTTGTATTAATTTCTGAAAACAATCTATCAATATTTTCTTGAGTGAATATAAGTAATCTTCCCGCAGTATCAAATACAACAGTTGGGATCCCATATTTAAATGCAAAATAATTCTCCCAATAGTTAGCTTCTGCTTTATCTTTACAAGTTTTCAAGATCCACATTTTGTCAGCTGATTCTTGATTTCCTCTAGAAGCTATTCCGATGTGGGGTTTGTGTCCTGATTTAGTGTCACCCGCACGAAGCCCTTTTGCTTGTCCAATTCTAAATCCCTTATCTTTTCGATACATTAAATATACGTGAATTAGATTTTCTTTTGGGGTAAGTTTTGCAAATAAAATGTGATTTGGTGTTACTCGAAGTGTTTTACCACTCTTGGTTTTTATAATGATTATTTTACCTGAATATTTTCTTTTGTGTAATTTTTCAACCTTAAATTTTTCAGAATTACCTCTTCCTGTGGCAGATATCACATAGTCGTTTTTTTTGATCGTTTCTATTTTTCTTTCACCTTCTGGTGTTTTAATTAAACTACCTATTGGTAGACATTGGCTTGCATCACCTACGGCTGTAATTACACCTCTGTTTCCATCCAAAAGCCTTATTAATTTATATTGAATTTTATTTGTGTCTTGCCATTCATCTACAAATATTTGTTGTATTTTGTTTTGCCATTTATGAAGAACACCTGCTATTTCAAAAAGTTTAACTGTTTTTAAAAGAAGATCATCAAAATCTAAGGCATTTATTTCCTTTAATCTTTTTTCATACTTTTCGTAAACTTTTACTGTTATATCACCCATGTCTCCTCTTGCAATGTCTGCAAACTGGGAAGGAGAAAGCATTTGATTTTTTGCTTCAGAAATGGCGTATAAGATTGAACTAGGTTTAATCGAAGTATTAATTCCCAAGTCTTTAATTATTTCTTTAACCAAATCTTTTTGGTCATTATCATCATATATTAAAAAGTTATTATCAATTCCTATTGCTTTTCCATCAATTTTTAATAATTTGGCGCAAAAACCATGGAATGTCCCCGCAAAACCTAGTTCAATATCTCCAATTCTTTTTTTCATTTCTTTGGCCGCTTTATTAGTGAAAGTTAATAATAAACAATTTTCTGGCTCTACTAACTTTTGTTCGATTAAATAGGCAACTCTGTGAGTTAACACTTTAGTTTTTCCTGAACCAGCCCCAGCTAAAACTAAAAGTGGGCCATCTGCGTATTTAACAGCCTCTTGTTGTTCCTTGTTAAGGTCGTTCATATTATTTACAATAGTAACATGCGGGCACTTAAATTTGTTTTAATCTTTATTGTTGTTTTGGCGGTTTTGTGTACCATTCTAGTTTCTAGTGCCTTATTCCTAGCTCCTAAATTGCAACAGGATGTTGCAATCCTCGTTCTGGGTAAGGGTGGAGAGGGCCATACTGCTCCAGACTTAACTGATACCATTATACTTACCTATTTAAATACTGATAGTCAAAGTGTCAAACTTCTTTCTCTTCCCCGCGATATTTGGATAGCTGAAATTAGGGCTAAATTAAATTCTGCATATCATTATGGAGGATTCCCTATGGCTCGTGATAGTGTTGAATCTGTTGTAGGTATTCCCGTTGATTACACAGTAGTCATTGATTTTTCTTTGTTTAGAGATTTAATTGATAGTGTTGGCGGAATAGATGTGGATGTTGAAAACTCTTTTGTTGATGAAAAATATCCAATAGAGGGCAAGGAAAATGATCTATGCGACGGGGACAAAATGTACAAATGCAGATATGAAACCCTAACCCTTGTTCAAGGAAGGCAAAAGATGGGTGGAGAATTCGCCTTAAAATATGTTAGAAGTAGGAATGCCATTGGTGATGAAGGAACTGATATAGCAAGAGAGAAAAGACAACAAAAAGTGATATCTGCTGTGAAAGAAAAAGTTCTCTCAAAAAACGTAATCTTAAATCCCACTGTTTTGAAAAAAATATTAGAAATTACTACTTCTCATTTAGAAACAGATATAGATACAAACAC
>JAUYMM010000074.1 GCA_030699485.1 Candidatus Woesebacteria bacterium
TCAGTAGCGGTGAGTTCAATTTTTGCTTTTTCTGCAGCATCTCTAACACGTTGCAATGCTTGTTTATCAAGCCTTAAATCCATTGAATTTTCTTTTTTAAATTCTTCTGCAATATAATCTACTATCTTTTCATCAAAATCATCTCCACCTAAATGAGTATCACCATTGGTGGACTTTACTTCAAATACTCCATCTCCAAGTTCTAATATTGAAATATCAAAAGTTCCACCGCCAAGATCATAAACTGCAATCTTTTCATTTTTCTTTTTATCCAACCCATAAGCTAAGGCTGCTGCTGTTGGTTCATTAATAATTCTTTCAACCTTAAGTCCTGCAATTTCACCTGCTTGTTTTGTTGCTTGCCTTTGTGAATCGTCAAAGTATGCAGGAACTGTAATAACTGCACTGTCAACAGTTTCTCCCAAGTATTTTTCTGCATCTTTTTTAAGTTTCATCAAAACTCTGGCTGAAATTTCTTGAGGTGTGTAAGTTTTTCCGTTAATTTCAACATCGGCCATTCCTCCTTTGCCTGAAACAATTTTGTAGGAAACCATTTTTTGAGTTCTTGTCACTTCTTTATCTTCAAATCTTCTACCCATTAATCTCTTAACCGATGAGATTGTATTAACAGGATTTAGAATCATTTGGCGTTTAGCAACATCTCCTACTAAATTTTTGGTAAGTTCAACAACTGATGGTGTTGTATTTTTGCCAGTATCAGAAGTCGCAATAACCTTAGGCTTTCCACCTTCCATTACTGCTACACAACTATTTGTTGTTCCTAAATCAATTCCAATTATTTTGCTCATATTTTGAAAACTTTTACTCTTGCGTGTCTGACAACTGTATTATCACTATATTTCCAACCAGACATAACAACTTCTGAAATAATATTATTATCTAATTCTTTGTTAGTTTCAAGTACTTCTATTGCTTCTGATGTTTCTTCGTTAAACTTGTCACCAACTTTAATTTTTATTTCTTCAAAACCTTCCTCTTTGGCAAGTGTTTCAAGTTGCCCAATAATTATTGCAATCCCTGAATCATTAACGTGACTTTGAGCTTGTTTTAAATTGTCAATTATTGGAAGTATTTTTAGCATAAAGGAAATACTTGCAAGTTTATACATTTCTCCTCTTTCTTCATCAGATCTTTTCTTTAAATTTGCATAATCTGCCAAGGCACGAGCAAGCTGATTCTTTAAGTCTTCAGTTTTCTTTTTCACTGCATTACCTCCTCAAGCATTCCTCTATAATACCTTATTGTGGGAATTAAACTAGAATAAGTTTGTCTAACAGGACCAATTACTCCAATTGCACCGTTTCTATCTTTAACTTTAAAATGTGCAGCAACTATTCCAACTGGCATATTACGAAATCCCATATCTTCAGTAAATAAAACATCAAATGGAGTTTCTATTGGAAAACGATTGAAAAATAAATCAATTAACTGTTCATCTTCGTCCATAAAACCAAAAAGGGATGCGCAAGCCCCAATATCATAAAATTCAGGATAGGAAAAAATATTTCCATGACCAGCTTGCCAAACAGAACCATCTTGCATGGCAGTAATTGCCATACCACCAGTTCTATCTGCTAGTGAATGTGTTACTTCGTTTATAAACTTGTCAAAATTACCTCTATCATCCCAAACTTCTTCTTTTGCCTTTACTTCATCAGCTAAACTCATTTGTTTTTCTTCCATTAATTGATCAACATAAAATTTCATTGCTCCTGATGTTGGAATTCTACCTGCTGATGTGTGGGGTTGTTTTAAAAATCCTGATTTTGTCAAAAGATTCATCTCATTGCGAATAGTTGCAGGAGATACTCCTAAATTATACTTTTTTTCAAGTGGACCAGAGCCAACAGGTTCTGCAGTCTCAATATACTCATCTATCAATGCTTTTAAAATTTGTGTTTGTCTTGATGTTAATGCGTTCATATTAGTGCGAACCAATTGGTATTAGTCCCGATTTAATCGGGATTAGCAGTACTATACTCTGAGTGCCAACATTTGTCAAGAGGTTATTTCTTCGGTTGCCGTTGTTGTGAATTTTTGGCCTTGAAGCATGCGCTTGAATAAACTCACAAAGGTATCTAATTCTTTAGATTTTAAAATTTTAAGAATAATTAAATAAACTGCTACTCCAATTACGCCAACTATGGCAGTTAATATTAGTAAATTTCCTGTATACCTTGTATCAAGAACGAATTTTTCAAAAGGTAAATCAAGATTACTAATGAATGAAAGTTTTTTAATCCAGACTGATTTATCAAAAAATTTTAAGATGAAAAACATAACTGTTCCTGAAACAATTCCACCTGTTAATGATTTTAAAATAGGAAGATAAAGTCCTGTTTTTACTCCATTGTGAATTCGCTTGGTGACAAGTGTAAAAAGAACTATCATTTGAACAATAGATGAAAAGGAAAATGCAGCTGCCAAACTCCAAACAGGTAATTTATAAACAATAACAAATAAATAATCTAGAACGATATTTATAAAAAGAGTTGATACTGAAACTAAAACTGGTGTTTTTGTATCATGAAGTGCGTAAAAACTTCTTGCTAAAATTGAATTTGCAGCTTGAGAAAAAATACCTATAGCAAAAGCGGAAACTACAAAAGAAGTTTCAACTGTTGCATCCCATGTAAATATATCTGTTCCAAAAATAAGTCTGACCACAGGAATTCTGGCAATTGCTAAAAAGGCGACAATTGGAGCCATTAAAAAAACTACTTGGTTTAATGTTTCAAATAAAGTTTTTTTGAAAGCTTCTAAATTATCAGATTGCATTGATAGGGTTGGAAGAGCTGCTTTTGCAATTGATGTCCCAAATAAACCAACTGGAATAAGCTGGACAGAGTTTCCAAAAGTAAAATAGGTATAAGCAGGAATTGAAATAAGTGAAGCCAAAGTTAACTCTACAAATTTTGCAACTTGTAAAAATGATACCTCCAAAATTCTAGGAGCTGATAATTTTGCAATCTTTTTAACTTCTGGAGTTATTTTAAAACTTTTACTAAATTTAAAACCTAATTTAATTGCAAATGGTAACTGAATTAAAAAATGGGAAACTGATCCAACAACAACACCAATAACAGGAGCATAAAGACCAAACTTCTCGTAAAAAAGAATTGTAGAAGCGATAATACCAACATTGTAAAAAAGTGGTGCTAAGGCTGGTACAAAAAACCTTTTTGAAGATTCTAAAACTGCAGTTAATACATATGAAATTACAAAAAATCCTTGTGCAATAAATAAAATACGAGCTAAATCTGCAATTTTTGTTTGATCAGTAATATTAAAACCTGGGGTTATTATTCTGTAGAGAGGATGGGCAAAAATAACCACAATAACAGCTAGTACTAAAAAAATAACTCCTCCCCAATTGGCTACGATTCCTGCAACTTCCCAAGCTTTTGTTTTTGATTCTTTTAAAGTTTTTGTAAATATTGGTATAAAAGCAGAAGCAAATGTCCCAAATACTAGTACCTCAAAAATAGTATCAGGTAATCTAAAGGCTGCAAAAAAAAGACTTAAGTCATTTGGTACAAAGTAGTGGGCAAGTACCCTTTGACGAACTAATCCTAACAACCGAGAGACAACAATCATTATCATTATCAAGGTTGCAGCTTTTAAAACTGAGTGTTGTTGATCAAAAAGTAATGATTTGATTTTTGTAATTGTTAATTTCATTTTTTTTGATTATACTACCCTCATGCCAGTAACTAAAACAGCCAAAAGAGCATTGAGGGGTTCTAAGAGAAAAGAATCTGTCAATAAAATTAGAATGTCTAGGTTGGAAATATCTATTAAAAGTGCCAAAAAAACTAAGTCTAAGAAGAATATTGAAAATGCAATTTCTTTGGTTGATAGAGCAGCGAAAGAAAAAACAATCCACAAAAATAAGGCTGGTCGGATCAAATCTCGGCTTGCAAAACTTCAGGCACTTTCAAAGAAAGTCAAATAATGCTACATTGGGTATATGCCCATCAACAGACCAAAACATATAAATTTACTTCCTAGTGACAATTTGCAAAGCACTACTCTGGGTAGAATATTAAAATGGGCTTTATCTTCTTTTAGGGTCATGGTTATAATCACAGAACTTATTGTTATGTCTGCCTTTTTATCACGATTTTGGCTTGACTCAAGAAATTCTGATTTAAATGAAGAAATTGACATAAACAAAGCTCAAGTACTAGCTTATGCAGAAGTAGAAAAAGAATTTAGAATGTATCAAAAAAAATTAAGTGTCGCTAAAGATTTGTATTCTGAAAGCAAAAGAAGTGATTTAGTTAAGAAGATTTCTGATTTAATGCCCTCTGATTTAGTTTTATCTTCAATACAAGAAAGTGAAGGTGGAATTCAAATAAAAGCACTTTCCTATTCAGAAAGATCGATTGTTCAATTTCTAATTAATCTAGAAAGTTTAAAGGAAATTACTGATGTAAACTTATCTCAAGTTGCATCAAGTATTGAAAATAGTTCGATAACAACCTTTACAATCTCAGCAAAGGTTAATAGTACGAAGAAAGGAGAAAATTAATATGGCACAAGGATGGAGAAAAGATTATTTAAGATACAAAGGCTTTTTTTTGGATATTCTAGCCATATATAAATCAAGGCCAAATTTAAAAGTTTATCTTGAACTTATGTTATCTCTAGGAACAATTGTTATTTTTTCAATTTACGCTATTAAACCAACAGTTTTAACCATAATAGAGTTAAACAATGAAATAAAGAGTAAGGAAAACATAGTTTTATTGTTAACTCAAAAAATTAGTGATTTAAAAATTGCTAGTAATATTTTACAGAAAGAGTCAGCGAATCTAGAATTCATTGATGATGCAGTTCCAACTGGTGCCAATGTTGAAC
>JAUYMM010000075.1 GCA_030699485.1 Candidatus Woesebacteria bacterium
GGCAAAATATGGGGATTGCCATAATTGGATTTAGTTTATTTTTAAGGTTTGCAACAAATCCTTTGACTAAACCTTATATGGCTTCAATGAAAAAAATCAAAGAGGTAGAGCCATTAATTAAAAAATTGAAATTAAAATACAAAGATGACAAGAAAGGCATGATGACTGCTCAGACAGATTTATATAAACAAAAAGGAATAAATCCTTCTGCAGGATGCCTTCCTTATATTTTAAACATAATTATTATGATTGCCTTGTTTAATGTTTTTACTCATGTTCTTTCCCAAAATGGAGATGCCATGGTTAAACTTAATGAAATTTTATATACCCCTTTAAAATTTTCTGAAAACATAAGCCTTAACACTAGATTTTTATATTTAGATGTTAGAACACCTGACGTTTTTAATTTTGAAGGAATACCTTTCCCTATTCCAGGACCAATGATTTTACTTGCTGGACTTTTACAATTTTTCTCTGCCAAAATGATGGCGCCGTTGGTTAAGAAAGAAGAAAAAATTGCAAAGGAAACAAAAGGTCAGGCAGATGATATGGCTGTTGCCATGCAGTCTTCAATGGTTTATACATTCCCTTTAATGACAATCTTTTTTGGAATTAAATTTCCATCAGGGCTTGCTTTATATTGGTTGCTTTTTTCTGTTTTCCAAATGTATCAACAATATAAATCTTCAGGTTGGGGAGGTCTTACCCCTTTTGTTACCCGCTTAGGTTTGATATAATCACTTTGTGAATGACCAAATAAAAGTATTAACTGAAAAACTCTTGACCCTTGCAGGTGTAACCGCTGAAATTGAAGTGGTTGATTTAGGTGAGTCTACTTATGAAGTTAATCTTTCCACAGAAGACGAAACAGGGCTTTTAATTGGTTTTAGAGGTGAAAACATAAATGCCATCCAAACAGTATTAGGAATAATGCTTAAAGGTCAAACAGGAGAGTGGTATAGGTTAGTTGTTAATGTTGGAGATTATAGAGAAAAACAAGAAGAAAAACTAAAAGAACTTGCCAACCAATCAGCAGACAGGGCAATTGAAACTAAAGAACCACAACCGGTTTACAACCTAAACGCATCTCAACGAAGAGTTGTTCACCTTTACCTCTCCGAGAGGCAAGATGTTGTAACTGAATCTAGTGGGGTTGAACCAGAAAGATATTTAGTTATCAAACCTAAATAATGTGTTGATATTAATATCATTATTATCCTTTTTACTCCCCACACAGTTAGCCTTTCATTTTAATAATTTTCAAAACTCAGTTTATGGATTTAACATTGACTATTTAATACCCACCTTATATTTAACTGACATAATTGCTTTGTTAATAATATTACTTGGTATTAGTAAAATTAAATTTAATTACAAATATATTTTATATATAATTTTCGTTGTAATTAATATCCTAATATCTAGCTATCTAGTGCCCAGTGTCTACAGGTGGTTAAGGGTTACAGAGATGATAGCTTTAGGAATAGTAATTTTTAATACAAAAAGTTTTGATGTTTTTAGAAATTTTGTTAAACCCCTCTCTTACACTGTTTCAGTGGCGTGCATTCTGGGTTTATTGCAGTATTTTAACAAAGGTTCAATTGGTGGAATATTTTACTGGTTAGGAGAAAGAAGTTTTATTTTTAACGATCCAAACATAGCCTCCTATCCATATTCAACCTTTTCTCACCCAAATTCTTTTGCAGGATTCTTATTAGTTTTTGCAATTTTTCTTTTACAATACAAAAATAAATTTAATATTAAATACTTTTGGACCTTATTAATATTAGTTGCTACAAATTTAGTTTTGACAAATTCGCTAAATGTCTACATGACAACCGCATTTTTATTATTATTAAGATTTAGAAAAAACGCAGTCTTTAGTCTTTTGTCGTTAGACCTTGGTCAGCGATTTGTAACACACAGACTTGAATTGATTAAAGCAGCTTTTCAAATGATCAAAGAAAATTTTTTCTTTGGTGTGGGACTTAATAATTTTATCCCCAACTTAGTTAAAGTTAGCAATACTTATCTTAACTCTTGGGAACTTCAACCCGTTCATAATATATTTTTACTTGTCTTTTCAGAGACTGGGATAATTGGGCTGTTGGCTTTTGGCTATTTGCTATTGGCAGGACTAACGACTAATAGCTATGGTCTAATTGCTGTTTTGTTTTCTGGATTAAGTGATCACTACTGGTTAACACTCCAACAAAATTTATTACTCTTTGTATTTGTTTTAGTTATTACTAAGAAGAAATTAGTTTTTAGTAAGCCACAATCGACTATTAAACCAAAGATAAAAAAAGTAGGTGTGCAGAAATTTTAAAGAGCATCAAAAATAACCCTACTCACTTCTCTCTTTATTTAACCACATGTTAAATCTATTGTTAAACGGGGTTGGTTGATTTCCTTTAGTTACATCCAAAACTTGCCTGATCATAGAACTTGCTATTGATCTAGCTTTAAGAATTGCATAATTTTGTCTCCATAAAGTTTTTATAGGAACTGCCAATGGTGTTGAGTTAAAGCCATCCCAATCGCTAACTATAAAACCTAAATGTTTTATTCTTCTATCCCAAGTAGCGTCAAGCTGCATCTCGGACGCATCAATTCTAGTATCTCGAACATATAGAAACATATGATACTGAATTGGATCTTTTAGTAATGACAAAATTTCTGACGGGATAGGCAACTCACGCCAATCGAAAGTAGCTATTCCTAAATCTACTTTGAAACCTGATCGTTTTAGACGATCAGCTAAAAATAGGTGTTTTCGTGTGCACCCCCCCACACCTTCGGTAATTAGTGCATTGAGATCCCCGCCATCAGCACCCAAAGCAAAAGGAGTGTCGCGAACTTGCATATAAGTAGGGACGGCATGATTAAATGTCTCTCTAATATTGACTCCATCTAAATTTTCTAAATTCATTTGTTGTATTATAATACTTATTGCCCGTTTTACGAGCAAAAAAATCGCGCGCGCTGAAAATAAGCAAGTTTGTATTTCAAATATAGTTATGAAAAAGTTAATATGCTAATATCACAACACAACATGATTATATATTGTGATGGTGGATCAAGAGGTAACCCTGGCCCTGCTGCGTCAGCGTTTGTTGTAACAGAGGGCCCGTCTAAAGACGAGGCAGGCAAAGTAATTTACAAAGATAGTAAATTTTTAGGTGTTGAAACAAATAATGTAGCAGAATACACGGCTGTGTTAATAGCGATTAAATGGCTCAGCTCACAGTTCACGGATCACCGTTCACCGAACACTGTTGTTATTAATCTTGATTCACAACTTGTGGAACGACAACTAAACGGTTTTTACAAAGTAAAAAATATAAAATTAAAATTACTTGCCGATGAGATTAAATTGAAAATTGTAAATTGTAAATTAAAAATTAATTTTGTTTGGGATTATAGAACAAAAAATACTCTAGCTGATGATTTAGTTAACGAAGAGCTTGACCTCAACGGGAAAACAGAAATAAATTTTTAACTTTGGATTCTCAATTGTTGCGGGAATCAATTGCATGACCTGGTCATGTGAACTACAATTAATATATTATGAAAGACTACGACGGAATAGTTGGCATATATTCTCAAAAAAACTATCTTTCCACAAAGCTTGAGGAAAAATTTAGAGAGAAATATTTAG
>JAUYMM010000005.1 GCA_030699485.1 Candidatus Woesebacteria bacterium
TGAACACGATGAAGGAAATCACTGGGAGGCAGTTATGTTTGCAGGTAAAAATAATCTTTCCAATTTAACTATGATTGTTGATAGAAATAATATTCAAATTGATGATTTTACAGAAAATGTAATGCCACTTGAACCACTTGCTGAAAAATATAAAGCTTTTAATTGGTCAGTCTTGGAAGTTGATGGACATAATATTGAAGAAATATTAAACGCTTGTAAAAAAGCTAGGGCAATTTATGAAAATCCAACAGTAATTATTGCCCATACAATTCCCGGAAAAGGAATTGATTTTATGGAAAATAATCCTAACTGGCATGCAAAGGCTCCAAATGATGAACAAGCAAAGTTGGCGCTAAAAGAAATTAGAACAATGCAAGGAAAGATCAAAGAATATGGTGAATAAAAAAATGTTTTTGTCAGATAAAATATTTAAAAAAGATATTGAATTAAAACTCATGAGGGATGGGTTTGGTTATGGTTTACTTGAGGCAGGAGAGAAAGATGAAAGAATAGTAGTTTTGACAGCTGATTTAAAAGAATCAACGAGAGTTAATTACTTTGCAGAAAAGTTTCCGAATAGATTTATTGAAGTTGGTGTTGCTGAGCAAAACTTAGTAACTATCGCTTCAGGCATGGCAAATTATGGCAAGATTCCATTTTGCACGTCTTATGCAATTTTTTCTCCTGGCAGAAATTGGGAACAAATTAGGACAACAATAGGAATTGATGGATACCCTGTAAAAATAATAGGGGCGCAAAGTGGACTTAATATCGGTCATTATGGGGTAACACATCAAGCGCTGGAGGATATCGCCCTGATGAGGGTAATTCCAAATATGAATGTAATTGCCCCAAGTGATTATAATGAGGCTAAAAAAGCAACCTTATCTATGGCCGTAGACGATAAGCCATATTATATGCGACTACCTAGGATTGAGAGTCCAGTTTACACTACTGATAAAACTCCATTTATGTTTGGGAAGGCCAATGTTTTAACAGAAAGTAAAAAACCAGAAGTAATTATTATTGCAACAGGTTTGATGGTATATGAAGCACTTTTAGCTTACAAAGAACTTGAAAGAAATGGTATTGAAACAATTGTAATAAATGTTCATACAATAAAGCCATTGGATACAGAAACAATAATTAGATATGCAAAATTAACAGGTGCTGTGGTTACAATTGAAGAACATCAAGTAATTGGGGGACTTGGCTCTGCAGTTTCAGAAACATTATCCAAAAACTTTCCAGTACCAATAGAAATTTTAGGTGTGCAAGATAGATTTGGCCAATCAGGAAAACCGAAAGAATTGTTTAAAGAGTATGGATTAACAAAAGAAGATATTGCAAAAGCTGTCAAAAAGGTGATTGCTAGAAAAAACTCCTAAGTGTAAACTTATTATATGAATGAAACTGTCTACAAACTCCTAGTGCCTTATAAAGGAATACTTGCTGCAGATAGTACTGGAGGGATTAAAAAAAGGTTTGAAGCTGTTGGTCTTACTTTTACTCCAGAGCTAGATGTAAAATACAAAGAAATGATTTTTACAACTCCCAGCCTAGAACAATTTATTAGTGGGGTTATATTAAATGATACAAACATTCGACAAAGAGTTTTTAATAATAATGGAATTGTTATGGGAATAAAAGTAGATGAAGGGCTTGAACCATTTAATAATACTGAAGAACAGATAACAAAAGGGTTTGACAGTTTGTCTAAAAGGTTAGATGAATATAAATTATTAGGTGCCGAGTTTACCAAATGGCGTGCAGTTATAAAAATTTCAGATATTTTTCCAACAGACATATTTTTAGATGAAACTTTAAGCAAAATGGCAAAGTATGCCAAATTAGTTCAAAGTAAAGACATGATTCCAATTGTAGAACCTGAAGTGCTTTTGGATGGCAATCATACAACTACAAGATGTGCAGAAATAACCGAAAAAACGTTAAAAAAGTTATTTGAGCTACTACTATTGGAAGGTGTTGATCTAACTAAAGTAATTTTAAAAACAAATATGGTTTTACCCGGTAAAGATAGTAATGTAATTGCTATGCCATTGGAAGTAGCTGGGGCAACTTTAAGAGCTTTAAATGCTTCAGTACCAAAAGAAGTTCCTGGAATCGTTTTTCTGTCAGGTGGTCAATCTGCGGATGACGCAACAAATAATTTAAACGAGATTGTTAAGACTAAAGGAGATTCTCCTTGGGATATATCATTCTCCTTTGAAAGAGCGCTTCAAGTAGAAGTGATGAAAGAGTGGGCTGGAAAAGACCTGCCTGCGCAGGCAGGTGAAAATATACCACGAGCACATGAGGCATTTTTAGAAAGACTTACTAAAGTCTCAAAAGCTAGAATGGGGGAACTATAATGGCAAATTTTGATCTTTTATCAATTGGAGATGCTAATCTTGATGCCTTTATTGTTCCCTCAGAATCAGAAACACTTTGTGATATTGATACAAAAAAGTGTTTTATTGCATTTTCTTATGCAGATAAAATACCTGTTAAGAATTTAGAATTTGCAGTGGGTGGAAATTCTGCAAATAATGCAGTAGGAGTTAAAAGGTTAGGAGTTAACGTTGGATCCGTTTTAACTTTAGGAGATGATAGTACTGGCATTCAAATTATTGAAAAATTAAAAAAAGAAAACATTGATTTAACATATGTTATTCAACAACCATCAACTTTATCAAACTTTAATGTAGTTGTTTCCTACACTGGAGAAAGAACAATTTTTACATATCACGCGCCAAGATCATATGAGTTTCCAGTACAGCTTCCTAAAGTTCCGTGGGTGTATTTAACCTCAATGGGTGAGTCGTATAGACCTTTTTATAATCATATTACAGAGTGGTTGGTTAAAAATCCTGAAACTAAGCTTGCCTTTAATCCCGGAAGTTGGCAACTTCGAGGAGGGACAAAAGAAATTGGAAATGTATTTAAACTTTCCTATATAGTTTTTGTAAATAAACAGGAAGCAGAAAAATTAACTGGACATGAAGCAAAATCAGAAGTAACAAAAGAACTTTTAATGGCACTTTCTGGATTGGGTCCAAAAATATCCGTAATTACAGATGGGGGAAATGGAGCCTATGTTTTTGATGGTCATAGATTTTTGCACTGTGGAGTTCTTCCAATGGATGCATATGAAAGAACTGGAGCTGGAGATGCTTTTGGGTCTGGTTTTTTAAGTGCAATAATTAAAGGTAAAATTTTAGAAGATGCTTTAATCTGGGGTACAGTTAATTCAGCTTCAGTTATTGGTTATACAGGAGCTCAAAAGGGACTTTTAAAAGAAGAAGATATTGATACTTGGGTAGAACGTTTCAAGTCCTCAGGAGTTAAAGTAGAGGAGATGTAAAGTAAAGTACTTGACAAAAAGTAAGGAAGATGGTATAAAGTAAGTCATGGATGGAATTTTAACTTTAAGTTCAAAAAATCAACTTACACTTCCCGTGTCAATTGTTACTTTTTTGGGATTAGATAAGGGTGCAAAACTTTGGACTAAAATTGTAAATAATATGATTGTAATAGAAAAAGTCAATAACTCGTGGGACTCCTTTCAAGGGATACTTGCAGACCATCCTATAAACAAAAAATATACTACATTACAAATTATAGAAATGGCTAAAAAAAAAGAAGGTCTTAGGTTAGCAAAAAAACATGGATTCTAAATTCATAGATACAAATATCTTTATTGAAATATTTACAAGATTTGGTAAAAAATCTGATGATTCAAAAAAACTCGTTGAGTCAGATTCAAATCTTTGTACTAACCTACTTGTTATTTCAGAAGTTGTTTGGGTATTAAATTCAATTTATGAAATGAAAAAAAATTTAGCGGTTGATTGTCTCAAAAAAATATTATCATCTAATGTAGAAATTGAAAAAAAGAAAATTATAGTAAACGCAGTTAATTTTTATGAATCTAATAATGTTGATTGGACAGATTGCTTGAATATGTTTTTACTTAAAGATGAAAAAATATCAAGAGTTTATTCCTATGATAAAGGTCTAAATAAATTTAATTGGATCAAACGCCTCGAACCATGACGATTTTTGTGCTACATTTAAGTATATGAAGATTTTTGTAACCAGAAAAATTCCAGGAGATTTAGAACCTCTTAAAAACGGCAATGAGGTTATTACCTCTGAGTTTGACAGGCCATTAACCGCTGAAGAATTAATTGAGAAAGCAAAAGGTGCTGATGGTCTCCTTAGTTTATTGAATGACAAAATTGATGGGGATGTAATGGATGCTATTGGTCCACAGCTTAAAGTAATAGCAAATTATGCAGTTGGTTTTGATAATATAAATATTGCTGAGGCAACAGATAGGGGAATAGTCGTAACAAATACTCCATGTGTTGAAGTAGATGAAGCAGTTGCAGAACATACTTGGGCACTCGTCCTGAGCCTTAGTCGAAGGATAGTTGAGGCCGACGAAGCCACAAGAAGAGGAGCTTACAAAGGTTGGGAACCAGATATGTTTTTGGGAATGTCTTTAATAGGGAAAACACTTGGAATTGTAGGCTTTGGAGGGATTGGGGCAATGGTAGCAAGGAGGGCAGAGGGATACAATATGAATATTTTGTATACCAAACGGACAAAAGATGAAAAAAGTGTTGACCTTGATACTTTGTTGCAACAAAGCGATGTTGTTACACTTCATGTTCCACTTACAGATGAAACAAGGCACATGATTAACAAAGAATCTTTGGCAAAAATGAAAAAGGGAAGTTTTCTGGTTAATACTGCAAGAGGATCAGTTGTTGATGAACATGATTTAGTAAACAGTCTTAGGGATGGTCATCTGGCAGGTGCTGCCCTTGATGTTTTTGATAATGAACCAAACATTGATCCAGAGTTAATCGGTATGCCAAATGTAATTACAACACCACATATTGCCTCTGCAACCCATGAAGCAAGAGAGGCGATGGCAAAACTAGCAGTTGGTGGAATTTTAGATACTCTTTCTTCTAAAGAGCCTGTAAACATAGTCAATAAAGAAGTATGGATGAACAGAAGAAAATAACGTCTTGGGGGAAAAAGGAAAGATTAATAGTATTATCCATACTATTGCTAACTGTTATAACTTCAGGAATTTTAGCACTCACTGCAAGAAATTTTAAACTTCCCAAATTACCTGCATTTAAATTATCAACGTTATCAGAACTTAATCCATTTAAAGAGCAAACAATTATTGTAGGAAATAAAGGTAACAAAATCACACAAGAAAAAATTGAGAACACTAAGCGCTTGTTCAAAGAAGCTGTAAATAATTATTCAGGGATTTATGCCTTTTATATATATGATATAAAAGGTGATTATTATTACGGATTAAACCATCAGGAAGTCATGCAAGCAGCATCCTTAATCAAATTACCTGTAATGTATCTTGCCATGAAAGAAAATGAAGACAAAACTTTAATTGAAGCAATGGGAAAAAGATCAGACAATAGTGCTTATAATAAAATGATTGATATCTTAGGTAAAGAAAATGTTAATAATACGATTTCAGACCTAGGAATGCCAAATACTTCAGTTCTTAAAAATACCACAACTCCAGAGGAAATAGGTATGTTTTTTAAGAAATTATATAAAAACGAACTTTTAAATGAAAAAGATACAAAGGAACTAGAAGAATACATGACTGACACTATTTTTGAAAAATGGTTAAGATCTGGAATTCCTAAAGACATAGTTCTTGTACATAAATATGGAAGAGAGTCAAGCAGTGTAAGTGATGCTGGAATTGTTATGTCAGATAAACCCTTAGTTATAGTTATAATGACCGATGGGGTAATAGAAGCAGAAGCAGATAATCTGTTTCCAAAACTTGCAAAATTGTTGTATGATGAACATATAAAAGAATAATATAATTATGCATTACTATATAGAAGCTATTAAAAAATACGCAGTTTTCAAAGGCAGATCAAGTAGAAAACAATATTGGATGTTTGTTCTTTTTAA
>JAUYMM010000013.1 GCA_030699485.1 Candidatus Woesebacteria bacterium
ACATGATAAAGACCTTTATATTTTCCACTTCTTTCAAATGCAATAACATCAAGTGGATTTTCGACAACTAAACAAGTTGTTTTGTCGCGATTATGATCAGAACAAATTGAACAAGGATCTGTTTCAGCTACATTTTTACAAACAGAACAAAGAACTGTATCTTTTTTAAGACGTGATAGATTTTCACCAAACTCATCAAGTTCTCTTTGTGGAACATGAAGAAGATAATATGTCAATCGCTGTGCTGATTTTGGACCAATTCCTGGAAGTTTCTCAAAAGATTCTGTAAGCGAAGAAATTGCTTTGGCAATTCGCATAAAAATATTATTTACCTAATCCACCAAGAAGACCTGATAGACCTCCACCCATTTCCATCATTTTTTTTGCAGCTTCTTTTTGTACTTTTTTCATAGCTTCATTTATAAGATCAACCAAAAACTTCATATCTTCACCATCTTTTTTAATATATCTAATTTTTTGATCCCCTGTAACAGAAACTGACCAACCATTTTTTTCCATAGTTTCGGTGATTTTTTCAAGCTCTTTTTGAAGAGCCGAAGCTTGTTGCCTCATTTTATTTAACTCACCAAGTTGCTTTAATTTGTCAAACATATATTAAATTCTACACACACCATTTGAGTATTGCAATCTCTAAAGGAAGTTCTTCAATCGGGCTAACTTTTGTCATTTCACTTGATTCTAATATTAGTTCTATGAGTGGAATTAATTCTGTAGCATGTGAATTAACCAACTTCTTATGTAATATATCTACGATCTGATCGGTTAAACTTTCAATATTTTTTGATTTTTTTACATCCGTCAGAATACTTTTAATATCTTTCTTAATCAAGTTTTCAACAAATGCTTCTACATCAATTTCCAAATCTTTAATTAAAAAACTTTTGTCATGGGAATATTGTTCAAGATATTTAACTGCATCCCGAAATGATCCTTTTGAAATTTTTACTATTTTATTTAAATTGTCATTTGTTATCTTAATTTTTTCTCCCTTAATAACTCGTTTTAACGATCTTAATATTTCTTCATCGGTTGCTTTTGTAAAAGAAATAAAAGTTGTTCTACTTTTTATTGTATCTATTAACTTTTCTGGATTAGTTGTAGCAAGTATAAAATAAACATGTGCTGGTGGCTCCTCAAGAGTCTTAAGAAGAGCATTTGATGCTTCTGTTGTTAACATGTGAGCTTCATCAATAATATATACCTTAGCTTTGGCATTGGCTGGAGCTAGTTTAACAATATCACGAAGAGCTCTGACATCATCAATCCCTCTATTACTTGCTGCATCCATTTCAATTACATCAATGTTTGTGCCACTAGTTATTGAAATACATTGTTCACACGCACCACAAGGTGTCACCTTGTTGTTGTTTTCGCAGTTAATAGTCTTGGCCAAGATCCTGGCAAGAGAAGTTTTTCCAGTTCCTTTAGGTCCAGCAAATAAAAAGGCATGAGGAATATTTCCTGATTTTAAGATATTTGTCAGACTAACACGAACTGAAGTAATATCTATCTCCTCAATTGTCTGTGGTCGATATTTTAAATAGTAAGTCATTTAATTATGGTGTATTCCTAATAGATGCAAGGCACTATGCCCTATTAATTCCAGTGCTTTTTCTTCAATTAATTTTCCCTCCATTTTGGCCTCTTTCAAAACTACTGGAAAACAAACTACTATTTCACCCAATTGAATAACATCAGTTACGTTTTTAAAATCTAAAAGTTCAGATTCTACAAAAGAAAACACATTGTGCAAATTATTATCTTTGTAATATTTTTTACCCAATGCTTTCATTTTTTCCTCTCCCACAAAAGAAACATTACATTCTGCATCAGAAACAATACCATGATTTTTAAAAAAATTTTGTAAAAACTTTTTAATTTTTACTGAAGAAATTGGGTAATTACTCTGTTTCGCTACATTAATATATATCATGATAGTTTTTGACGAACTATGTTTGCAACGACCCCTCCATCAACTCCAGAATTTTTAGATTTAACATCTGCTATAACTTTCCCCATACTAGATAAGTCTTTAGCACTCAATTGAACTATCGAATCATCTATTAATTTATTCATTTCCTCTTCTGTAACTTCTGCTGGTAAAAATTCTGACAAAATGGCAAGTTCAGCTTTCTCATTTTCTACTCTACCTTTAGCATTTGCCTTTGTATACATTTCAATTGCTTCTTTTCTTTTTTTTGCTTCACGTCTTACAACTTTCAATTCTTCTTCGTTTGTTAATTCGTGTTGGGTATTAATCTTTTCATTTTTAAGTTCTGAAAGTAACATACGAAGTGTCGAAACACGAACAGTGTCATGTGCTTTCATTGCATCTCCTATTTTTTGAATTAAGCTTGGTACAATCATATTATTTATTAAATCCAGCTAAAAAATGAAAATGTAAGTGATCAATTTCTAAGAGTTTACCCCAATTTACTCTAAATTGGAATTCATCTAAATTTAATTCTTTTTGTAAGTCTAGAGCTATGTTTTTTGCCTCAACTAATAATTTATCAGTTGAAGAATCTAAATTTGCAATATGCTCTTTAGAAATTATTAATAAATGTGTTTTTGCAGAAGGTCTAATGTCAGAAATAACAATAAAATTATCTGTTTCTTTTTTTATATCTGAATTAATTTCCCTTTTTACAATTTTACAAAAAACACAATCATTATTCATCTTAATTTTTTAATTATTTCTTCTAAAATTAACAGTTTTGATTCTTTTGAAGTTCTTTCTTTGTATTCAATTTTGTCCCCTGTTTTGTTTGACACAACAAGCCTTACGGGAATACCGATTAAATCAGAATCTGCAAATTTTTCTCCAGCTCCGATATCTCTATCATCAAACAAAACATCAATTTTATTTTCTAATAACTTTTTATAAATCTCCAAGCTTCGCTTATAGACATCTTCCCCTTTGCCATTTAAACCAATCAAATGAACATCAAATGGTGAAATTTCTTTGTTCCAAATAATTCCCTTGTCATCATGACTTACTTCAACCCAAGTTCCCATAACTCTTGTTGGTCCAATTCCATAACTTCCAAACCAAACAGGTTTTCTTGCACCATCAGCGTCTGTAAAATTCATTCCCATTTTTTCTGCATACCATGTACCAAGTGGAAAAATGTTTCCAACTTCTATTGCCTTTGCACTTTTGTAATCTTTTTTGTTTCCTTCCAAAATTTCTTCATTAACTGCTTTTTTATCTCCTTCTTTCCAATAAATTGTGTCTTCACCAGCTTCAGATAACACTTGAAACTCATGCGTAAACTTGTCTGTAAATACTCCACCTGAAGCTTTCGTAATCTTAAAACTGAAACCAAGTCTAGTAAAAATTTTAGAATATGCTTCTTTAACTTTTTCATAATATTCTATCAAATCTTCTTCTGATGCATGTGCTGAATATAAATCCTTCATCATAAATTCTCGTCCTCTTAGTATTCCATTTTTAGCTCGAAGTTCATTTCTGAATTTCGTCGAGAAGTGGTATATGGAAACTGGCAAATCTTTATAACTGTTAATGTTTTTACGTAATAAATCCATGACAATTTCTTCATGAGTAAATGACAAAACATATTCTTTATCATGTATGTCCTTAAGTTTATACATAATCTCATTTGCCTTGTCCCATCTACCCGTTTCATTCCAAATTGCTTTTGGGTGAAGAAGCGGCATTAGCATTTCATGTCCACCAATAGCATTCATCTCCTCCCGGATTATTTGATTAATTTTTGTAATTACTCGCCATCCTAACGGCAATAAAGTCCAACTGCCTGCCATGAGTTGATCAATAAACCCAGCTCGTACAAGAAGTTTGTGGTTTACACTTTCAGCATCCTTTGGAGCTTCTTTTTTAGTTTTTGGAAATAACTGACTTTGTAACATATGAAGTTATTGTATCACTTGATCATGTTGTCAAGGAAGCCGGAAATTGAACCTGCTGAAATTAGACCTCTAATATCTTTAATTGTGATTGCTAAAATAGCAAGTAATAATATTGCCATCCCTACAGCGTGGATAATTCCTTCAAACTTAGGAGCTATTTTTTTGCCAAAAATTGCCTCTATTATAATAAACAACAATCTCCCTCCATCAAGAGCTGGAAATGGAATAATATTTAAGATAGCAAGATTAACTGAGATAATTCCAACAAGATTTAAAAGTGAAAGAATTCCTGTTTTGGCTACTTCTGTTGTAATTGCAAAAACTCCAACTGGACCTGAAACATCTTTTGGAGTTTGACCCTTGAATAAATCTGAAAAAATACTCACAAAACCATTAACAACATTTTTACCCCAATAAATGGCTTCTTTTGTACCATAATATGCCCCGTAAAAAGGTCTTTGCCAAACAGGAGGAAAATAAGTTTCGGTATTAGTTATTGCAACTCCTAATGGGCCTTCATTTTCTGGTGGATTAGCTCGGGGAATAATAGTTACAGTTCTGTCTTGAAGTTCAAGTTTAACTTTTTTACCTTTTCTCTCTTCTATTTTACTTATAAACTCAAAGACACTAGTAACCTCAATTCCATCAACTTTTCTGACAATATCACCTACCAATATTTGAGCCGTTTGTGCTGGCGAATTAGTCGAAATATCTAAAATTTTGACCTGTTTTATGTCTTTTGGAATTCCTGTAAATGAATAAACAATTCCAAAAAGAACAATGGCAAGTAAAAAATTCATAACTAC
>JAUYMM010000017.1 GCA_030699485.1 Candidatus Woesebacteria bacterium
CGTGAATTAGCACTTAAAAAAGGATATTCTCTTTCAGAGTACGGCATTAAACCTAACACTAAATTTAAGACGGAGCAAGATCTCTATCAATTTTTAAAATTAGATTATATTGAGCCTGAACTTAGAGAAGACGGTGGAGAGATACAACTGTCTACAGATCATAGACTCCCGCAATTAGTAGAGCTAAAAGACGTAAAAGGGGATTTGCAAATACATAGTGATTTTGATATTGAAACATCTCATGATTTGGGAATAGACTCAATGAAAAAATTAACTGAAAAGGGTAGAGAATTGGGTTATGAATATATAGCATTTACAGAACATAATCCAAGTAAAAGTAAACATTCTGAAAAACAAGTAGAAGATTTGTTAAAAAGAAAGCGTGAAAAAGTTGATGAATTAAATTACTCGCGTGAAAAAGGAATACCTTTTGTCTTCAATAGCCTTGAAATTGATATAAATAAAGATGGTAGTTTACCAATATCCGTGAAAGGTCTTGAAACATTAGATTTTGCACTTATTTCTATTCATTCTATTTTTGACTTACCTCGTCTTGATATGACAAAAAGAGTTTTAACAGCACTCTCCTACCCTAAGGTTAAAATATTTGCCCACCCTACTGCAAGAAAAATTAATGAAAGAGAAGGAGTTGAACTTGATTGGCCTAAAATCTTTGACGTTTGCCTCAAACGATGCATCTTTTTGGAAATTAATGCTGATCCAATGCGACTAGATTTACCTGACATTTTAGTTCGTGAGGCTGTGAAGCGTGGTGTGAAATTGACATTAGGAACTGATACCCATGAAGTTATGATGATGGATAATATGAAATATGGAGTTAATGTTGCAAGACGCGGTTGGGCAGAAAGAAAAGATATGATAAACTGTTTATCTCTAGAAGATTTTAAAAGAGAATTGAAAGAAGGTGATTAATATATGAATTTAACAATAATATTATTAATAGTTTTAGTAGTGTTTGTTGGTTGGGTAATTTCTGTTTATAACTTTTTTGTATCAAGTAAAGCAAGAATTAAGGCTTCAATACAAGAAATAGGAAATCAACTTAAAAGACAAGCAGATTTAATTCCAAACTTAGAAAGCTCTGTTAAGGGATATTTAACACACGAAAAAGGAATTTTAGAAATGCTTGCAGAAGCTAGAAAATTAATTTCTAAGGGTCAAGATGCATCTAAACAAATTTCTGATGCACTATCAGGACTTAAAATCGTAGTTGAAAGTAATCCAGAGCTTAAAGCAAATACTGTAGTTGAAAACTTAATGGGAGAATTAAGGGATACATCAGATAAAGTAATGTATTCGAGAAGGCTAATGATTGATTTAACAGCTGATTACAATGTAAAAAGAGTATCAGTTCCATCAAACATTGTTGCTAACATGTTTAAGTTTGATGAACTTAAAGGACTTGAAACTGCCGAAAGTGGTGAACACTTAGTAGTAAGCCCATCAGAAATGAAAAGTACTAAAATTAATCTTTGATTAATTTATGCATAAGTAAACTTGTAATTAGATGACAAAATATAAACTAAAATTTGTTGTGTCTAAGGATTGAAAATGAATAACCATACCGAGGTGGCAATAGTAATCCACCCCAGGGGTGGGATTTAAGAAACTGATAAAAAAGCTAGATTTGGGCACGATGCTGTACTTGGGCTTTTTCATATGCCGATTTTTGGCGGGTTAACAAAATATGTAGTAATTGAAGCAACAGGATTTAATAATTACTGGAATATTGGTTGGGAAGGATTTATACATAAATTGCCCATAAAGCAGAATAAAATAATGCTTCTGGTTGGTAAAAAGGGATTGATTGCATATGGTCTAGGAGATGGTAGAAAAATGATAAAATTAAAAATAGTTGGCTATGGAGAACTTGGAGATAAAAAGTATAATAGTTTGAGGTTATTTTAGGCATATAAAATAAATTAAATGAATATCATAGAAGTCATAAATGAAAATGCCCAAGTTATTGGACAAGATACACGAGAAAATATCCACAAGCACGGCTTACTCCATATGGAGGTACATGTTTGGTTTTATACCTCAAAAAATGAATTAATTTTTCAGCTCCGAGCAAAAAACAAGGAAACTTTTCCAAATCTTCTTGATGCCACTGTCGGAGGTCATGTCGAGATCGGAGATGATTACATTAAGACTGCATTGAAGGAAACATTTGAGGAAACTGGAATTTTAGTAAAAAAAGATGGTTTGAAATTTATAACTAACCTAAGAAAAGATGCAAAGGATTCAGTAACTGGCATGCACAATAATGTAATTAGAGCGATTTTTGCTTATGAATATAATGATAGTTTAAACGATTTAAAAATCGAAGATAACGAAGGACAAGGATTTGAGGCTTGGTCAATTAATAAGTTAGTAAATAATTTAATAACGGAAGTAGAAAGAAAGAAATTTATTCCCTCAATCATCGATAATGAATACTTGGATATATTTAAGAAAATAAGACGGTTATGAAAAATATATATGAGGTTCAGCAAAGTAATAAGATTAAAAGTGGTGTAATTACGACTTTATTTTTTCTATTCTCTGTTATTGCTATTTACTTTATATCTCAGGCTTTTGGCTACTACAATGGTTATGAAGTTGGAGGTTTTGGATATGTAGGGGTTGCACTAATAGTTTCTGGAATATCAACTTTTGTAAGTTATTACTATTCTGACAAGATAGTTTTAAAAATTTCTGGAGCTAGAGTTGCAAATACTAAAGAAGAAAGATTATTTACTTCAGTTGCTGAAAATCTTTGTATTGGAGCAGATTTACCAAAACCAAAATTATATGTGATAGAAGATTCTGCTCCAAATGCTTTTGCCACTGGCCGTGATCCGGATCATGCTGTAATTTGTGCTACAACTGGACTTTTAGACAAACTCACTCGCACTGAACTTGAAGGAGTTATTGCTCATGAATTAACACATGTCAAAAATTATGATATTCGTTTAATGAGTATAGTTTCTGTCATGGTTGGTTTAATTGCTCTTCTTGGTGATTGGTTTTTTAGAGCAAGATTATTTGGTGGAGGTAGAAGCCGAAGTCGTGATGACAATCAACTTGGAGCAATTATTATGGTAGCCGGAATTATCTTTGCCATACTTTCTCCAATTATTGCAACCCTTATTCAGCTTGCAATTTCAAGAAGAAGAGAATTTATGGCAGATGCTGGATCGGTTGGAATTACAAGACAACCACAGGGATTAATAACGGCTTTAGAAAAAATATCCGCCGATCATGAACCACTTGAAGCTGCAAATAAAGCAACTGCGCATTTATATATAGCCAACCCATTTAAAGATAAATCAGGCGGAGCTGTGGGCTGGTTTGCAAGTCTATTTAATACTCATCCTCCGATGGTCGAGCGAATCTCCATACTTCAAAAAATGTCATAATTGAAGTAATATATTAGAAAGCATGAATCATTTAAACTCTCCAACTAAACACTTTGAGGAAATCAAAAAAATTGACGAAAATGGAGTTGAGTACTGGGAGGCACGTGAGTTAATGCCATTTTTAGGATATCAAAAGTGGAATAATTTTGAAAAAATAGCAATTGAAAAAGCTAAGATAGCCTGCAAAAAGAGCCTACAATTGGTCAAATATCATTTTGCCGATATCGGGAAAATGATATTTATAGCAAAAGGTACTAAAAGACAAGCAAAAAGAAAAATAAGGGACCAGAAACTATCTAGATATGCATGTTATCTTATAGCCCAGAACGGTGATTCCCATAAGAAAGAAATTGCAATTGCTCAAACATATTTTGCTATACAAACAAGAAAACAAGAAATTTTTCAAGGTCTAGATGAAACAGAGCAACGATTATTTTTAAGAGGAAAAGTTAAAGTTCATAATAAGGAGTTAAACGCCACGGCACAAACTGCAGGAGTAAAGAATTTTGGAAAATTTAACGATGCTGGCTATCTTGGCCTCTATGGAATGCACAAGAAAACACTTCAAAAGAAAAAGAATATTGGAAAAGATGATGTCCTAGATAGAGCTGGTGCTACTGAACTAGCGGCTAATTTATTCAGAATTACACAAACAGATGATAAAATAAGCAAGGAAAAAATAAAAGGTGAAGGACACGCAACCTTTGCACACATGGTTGTAGGACAAAAAGTTAGAAAAACCATTATTGAAATTGGTGGTACAATGCCTGAAGATTTACCAATTGAAGACAATATTAAAAGGGTGAAAATTAAAAATAGAAACCTATTGAAATAAATATGACAAAGTTAACTAAAAAGGATGTATTGCATGTAGCAGAGCTTTCAAATCTTAAACTCACAGACAGTGAGATAAAAAAATTTCTTCCACAATTAACTAAAATTATTAAGTTTGTAGGAACCTTAAGTGAAGTTGATACTACAAAAATAGAACCCACAAGCCAAACAACAAAGCTAGTAAACGCATTAAGAGAGGATGTTACTACTTCTAGTAATTCATTAAATATAGATGAATATTTCAAAGTTAAAGCAATTCTTTCTAAACGAACATGAATATACCTCTAACTATCAAAGAAACACAAGATGGCTTGAAATCTAAAAAATTTTCTGCTGTTGAACTTGTAGATGCCTATCTTGCTCAAATTAAAAAATATAATAGTGAATATAATGTTTTTCTAACAGTTACAGAAGAACTTGCATATGCAAAGGCAAAAGAAATAGATCGTGGCGACAAAACATCACACCTGGCGGGTGTGATTGTTTCTTACAAAGATATATTTTTGACAAAAGGTGTGAGAACAACTGCAGGTTCAAAAATACTTGAAAGTTATATTCCTCCATATTCAGCCACATCAGTTAGTAGAATTGAAGCTGCTGGCGCTATTCCAATTGGAAAATTATATTGTGATGCCTTTGCCCATGGTGCATCTGGTGAAAATTCAGATTTTGGGAGAACTTTAAATCCATGGGGAAAAGAATATGTTCCAGGAGGATCATCTTCTGGTTCAGCTGCTTCTGTTTCCGCTGGAATGTCTTTAATTTCTTTGGGAAGTGATACAGGAGGTTCAACAAGACAACCTGCAAATTTTTGTAATCTAGTAGGACTAAAACCTACTTATGGTGTTATACCTCGTTATGGAGTAATTTCCATGTCATCATCTTTAGATACAATTGGTTCATTTGCACACACAGTTGATGATATAGAAATAATGTTTGATGTAATGAGGGGTACAGATGGATATGATTCTACAGTTTCTAATTTTAAAAAACCAAATATCAAAAATAAATTTAAATTAGGCATAGCTAAAGAGTATTTTATAGATGGTTTAGACAGTGAAGTTGAAAATATGATAAATGATGTTAAAAAAACATATGAAAAAATAGGAATTGAAGTTGTTGAATTAACTCTTCCACATACAAAGTATATGGTGCCTGTTTATTATATAATTCAACCTGCGGAAGTATCCTCTAATTTAGGTAGATTTGATGGAATAAGATATGGCTCTGCAAGGCAGAGTTTTGGTGAAGAAGCCAAAAGAAGAATAATGATAGGTAGCTATGTTTTGTCTGCTGGATATTATGATGCATATTATGAAAAAGCAATGAAAGTTAGAACTAAAATAATAAACGACTTTGATGAAGCATTTAAAACAGTCGATGCTATAATTTCTCCAGTATCTCCTACTCCTGCATTTAAACTAGGTGCTAACACGTCAGATCCACTTAAAATGTATCTTGAAGATATATATACAACTACTGCAAATCTAGTTGGGATTCCTGGGTTAGCAATACCATCAACTTTCTCTAAATCTGGGCTACCAATCGGTTTTCAATTACTTGGGCCAAGATTTTCAGAACACCAACTTTTTGAATTAGGGAAAAAATATCATAAAGAAATAGATTATAAACCTAAGATAGCCTTATAAATTTAAGATTATGCAAAAATACATAAACATAATAGGCCTTGAAATACATATAGAACCAAATACAAAATCAAAAATGTTTTGTAGTTGCCCCCAAGATCATTTTGGAGCAAAACCTAATACACAAACCTGCCCAATTTGTTTAGGTCTTCCTGGAGCTTTGCCTTATGCAAACAAAGAAGCAATAAAAAAGACAATTAAATTAGGTCTTGCTTTGGGATCAAAAATATCAGAAAAATCAAAGTTTTACAGAAAACATTATTTTTACCCAGATTTGCCTAAAGGATATCAAATTAGCCAGAAAGATAATCCATTTTGTGTTGGAGGAAGTTTGATGAGTAAAAAAATAAATCACATACATCTTGAAGAAGATGCTGGTAAATTAATTCATTCCGGAGATGAGTCACTTATTGATTTTAATAGATCAGGCTGTGCATTAATTGAAATTGTCACAGAACCAGTCTTTAATAATGTTTCTGAAGTATTATCTTTTGTCAAAGAACTTCAATTAATTGCCAGATATTTAGATATAAGTAACGCCGACATGGAAAAAGGAACAATGAGACTTGAGGCAAACATCTCACTCAAAGCACTCCTCGGGGGTGGCCGAATGGACTCCCGCGAGGTGGGCAATTTACCCGATTACAAAGTGGAGCTTAAAAATATTAATTCATTTAAATTTTTAGAAAAAGCTTTAAAAGCTGAAATTGAAAGGCAAACAAAAGCTTTAGATAATAGTGAAAAATTAAAACAAGAAACTAGAGGTTATGATGAAAAAACAAAAACTACTTTTTCACAAAGAACAAAAACAGACTCAGACGATTATCGATATTTTCCAGAACCAGACATATCACCAATAAACAGTACAGAGTACATTGTACATAGTACAAAGATTCCTGAATTGCCGCAGGCAAAACGAGATCGGTTCATGGATATGTATAAATTACCTAAAGACTATGTGGAGATTTTAATTTCGGATTTAGAAAGAGCAAATTATTTTGAACAGGCGGTTAAATTAGCTCCAGATTTGACTAAATCGATAGCTGATTTAATGATCAACAAGAACATGGATAATGAATATCCTGAACCTGCAGGTTTTGTTAAAAAAATTGTAGAATTAACAAAAATCGAATATGCATCTACTTCTGATTTGGAACAAGCAATCAAGGATGTGTTGTTTGAAAATCCCAATATTGTAGATTCTTATATAAATGGCAAAGGACAAGTAATAGGCTTTCTAATTGGTCAGGTTCAAAAGGTACTGCAAGGAAAAGGTGATCCTAAAATGATAAATGTTAAACTAATTGAATCACTACAAAAAAATATTTAAAAAAATGGAAACTGGTATAATTAAAAAAGATTTAAGGAGGTGATTAATATGAGTGAAACAAAACAAGAATTAACATCACAAGAAAAGATTGACCATATTTTGAGTGCAATTAAAGATCCCAAGGAACGAGCCGAAAAAGAACAATTACTTAAAGTATTTATACAACTAGGTGAAGGGTCAAATAAAGCACACAAGATTGGCGAAAAGATTCAATCTACTTTAGAAGGTAAATAAAATAATGTCAAAATTTGTTCATCTTCACAATCACACAGAATATTCACTTCTTGATGGGCTTTCTCGCATAAAAAGATTATTTACACATGTTAGGGAAAATAACATGACAGCAATTGCAATTACTGATCATGGTGCAATGTATGGAGCAATTGAATTTTTTAAGGAAGGAAAGAAACAAGAAGTCAAACCAATAATTGGCCTTGAGGGTTATGTAACTCGTGATATGGGTGAAAAAATTAAAGATAACTACCACATTACGTTACTTGCCAAAAATTACGATGGGTATAAAAATTTAATGAAATTAACTTCAATTGCACACATGAAAGGCTATTATTATAAACCAAGATTTTCAAAAGAAATATTAAAAGAACATTCAAAAGGTTTAGTTTGTTTTTCAGGTTGTCCTAAGGCTGAAATACCGCAGTTTTTAATTGATGGCAATTTTAAAGAAGCAGAAAAACTTACCCAGTGGTATGCAGATACTTTTAAGGATGATTTTTATTTAGAGCTACAACGACATAATTATGAAAAAATATTGCCTACAATTTCAGATCAGGTTTTACACGCCTCACTTTCAGAGATAGACAAAAATAGTAAATCAGTTGAAGAAGGAATAATTAAATTAAGTAGAAACTTAGGTATTCCACTTGTTGCTACAAATGACTGTCATTATATAAGAAAAGAAGATGCGGAAGCGCAAGATGCTTTGGTTTGTATTGCAACAGGCAAAAACGTATCTGATATTAAAAGACTTCGATATATTGATAATCCTGACTTTTATGTTAAATCACCTGATGAAATGGAAGAAGTTTTTAAAGATCTTCCTGATGCTACCCAAAATACAGTCAAAATTGCAGATAAATGCAATCTTGAGATTCCACTTGGCTCATGGTTTTTTCCAAAGTTTAAATTACCCAAAGGGAAAACAGATGCAAAATATTTAGAAGAACTTGTTTGGAAACTACTTCCAGAACGGATTAACAAAATAAATAAGGAAGTAAAAGAAAGAATTAATTATGAGCTTAAAATTATAAATACCAAAGGATATGGACCATATTTTTTAATAGTTATGGATATGGTTAATTGGTGCCTTGAAAACGGCATTATTACAAACACCAGAGGTTCTGCTGCAGGCTCTCTTGTTTCATATGTTTTAGGTATTACAACAGTTAATCCTTTAACTTATGGACTTCCTTTTGAAAGATTTTTAAATCCCTTTCGACCTTCTCCGCCTGATATAGATTTTGACATTTCTGATAATCGTAGGGAAGATGTTATTAAATACATAACTGACACATATGGTGTAGAAAAAGTTGCGCAAGTGTGTACTTTTGGAAGAATGCTTGCTAAAGCTGCAGTTAGGGATATAGCAAGAGTTCTTGGCTATCCTTATGCAGTAGGAGATAAAATAGCAAAACTGATTCCTTTAGGCGCTCAAGGCTTTCCAATGACCATGGAAAGAGCTATGAATGAAATTACTGACCTTAAATTATTGTACGACTCAGATTCTGATACAAAAAAAATTATTGATCTCGCCAAAGTAGTTGAAGGTAATACTAGGCACTTATCTGTTCATGCCGCAGGTGTAGTAATTTCGCCGACTGAAATGATTGATTTTACCCCTCTTCAGATGGAGCCGAAAGGAGAAAAAGTTATTACCCAATATGAAATGCATGCTTGTGAAGATGTAGGTTTAATTAAATTTGATGTACTGGGAATTAGAAACCTATCTATATTGGGTAATGCAATAAAAATTGTAAAAGATACTAGAGGTGTTGATATTAATCTCCAAAAAATTGATATTAATGATAAAAAAACTTTTGCAATGCTCTCTCGTGGTGAAACAATGGGAACATTTCAACTTAATGGCTCAGGTATGACTAAATTCTTAAAAGAACTAAAACCTACAAGAGTTGAAGATATTATGGCTATGGTTGCCTTATATCGTCCTGGCCCTTTGGCAGTTATTCCTGAATATATATCTCGCAAAAACAATCCCAAACTTGTTAAGTACCTAGATCCTAGAATGGAAAAGTTTTTAAATATGTCCTATGGGTTAATAGTTTATCAAGATGATCTTTTATTTTGTGCTATTGACCTTGCAGGTTATACATGGGAAGAGGCAGATAAATTCAGAAAAGCAGTTGGGAAAAAGATACCTGAAGAAATGGCAGCTCAAAAAGATAAATTTATAAAAGGAATTATAGATAATGGACAAACAAAAGAATTTGCTGAAAAGTTGTGGGGATTGTTTGAACCGTTTCAATCATACGGATTTAACAAAGCTCATGCTGCCTCATATGGTATGGTTGCTTATTATACGGCCTACATGAAAGCGAATTATCCAGTTGAGTATATGAATGCACTTTTAACTGCAGAAAGCTCGGATTCTATTAAAATAAGTCAAGCTGTACATGAATGTAGAAGAATGGAAATTGGAGTTTTTCCTCCTGACATCAATGAAAGTGAAATTGACTTTACTATCGTCGGTAAGCAGAGCTTGCCACTTCGTGGTAAAAACAATATTCGTTTTGGATTATCAGCTATTAAAAATGTTGGTACTATAGCAATTGAAAATATACTTGAAGCTAGAAACCCGTCTGAAGACGAAGTAAAACCGTTTTTATCTTTTACTGATTTTGTTAACCGTGTTGATGGCCGAAAAGTAAATAAAAGAGTTTTAGAAAGCTTAATTAAGGTAGGAGCAATGGAAAAGTTTGGCAAAAAAACTGCGCTACTGTCTGCAATGGATGTAATCAAAGCAAAATTATCAAAATCAAAAGATAATAATGGACAATCTGGATTATTTTCAGAAGAAGATGAATTAAAAATTTCTGCATTTGTATCTGATTCTTCATTAATTGATAACTCAATTGATGATTTTACAGATGAAGAAAGAGAAAATTTCGAGAGAGATCTCCTTGGTTTTTCAATTTCTGCAAAACCAATGAATGAACTGTTGGATCCACTTGAAAATAAGACGACACACAAAATATTTGAGCTAAATCCTGAAGAACAAAAAGGGGAAATAGTTAAAATTGCAGCAATTATCAGGGAATCAAGAGTAATTTTGACAAAAAGAAATAGTTCAGAGATGGCCTTTGTTAAAGCTGAGGATACTACAGGCATTGTTGATATGGTTGTTTTCCCAAGCACTTATCAGGATGTTAGGAATTTATTAATGGATGGAAAAGTAGTTTTAATTACTGGAAAGGTAGAATCTCGCGAAGAAGAAATTTCATTCATTGTAGAAACTATGGTTGAGTGTAAATAGATTTTAATATATAATAGCTCTTAATGTCATTAAGAATTAAACACAAGGAAATTGAATTTGGTGTTGGAGATAAGATAAAAGTTTTCCAAAAAATCAAAGAAGGAGAAAAAACTAGAGTGGGTTTTTTTGAAGGCATGGTTTTGGGTATTAAAGGCAGAGAAGATAGAAAAATGTTTACTGTTCGTAGAATTGGTGAAGCTGGAATAGGAATTGAGAGAATTTTTCCAATTTCCTTACCTACTATTGAAAAAATTGAAGTTATTAAAAAAGGTACAAGGGGTGTAAAAAAAGCAAAATTATATTACACAAGAACAAAATCCACAAAAGAAATAGATAAAATTTACTCAAGATCAAAAAGGAAAGAATTGTCTAAAAAGAAGTGATAATACTAGGCATAGACCCCGGAACTGCGACGACTGGTTTTGGTTGTATTGATGTCTCAAATGGACTTAAGGTTATTGAATGGGGACTTATAGAAACAAACAAAGAACTCAAAAAAGAAGAACGTCTTGAGATTATCTATGAAAAAACTTTAAAGTTAATAGAAAAGTTTTCTCCTGATGTATTTGTTTTTGAAAAGGTATTTTTTGCCAATAATGCAAAAACAGTAATTGCTGTTGGTCAGGCACAAGGGGTGATACTTTTAGCTGCTCGTAAATTAAATATATTTGTTGCTGAATATGCCCCTGGAACAATTAAGAAGATGATTACGGGTAGTGGCAGAGCAAATAAAAAAGAGGTTCAAATCCATGTTAGAAAAATACTTGGTAAAAAGATAAAGAGTGAAAAAGGGAAAAAAACACATTTTGATAACGCAGCAGATGCTCTGGCAATAGCCATGACTCATGCAATGACAATAAACCCTAATGTTTAAGATTGGAAAAGTAATTAATAATTACGAAAAAATTGGAATTACTATAGTTGAATTAACTGGCAATTTATCTACTGGAGATAAAATAAAATTTTACAAAGATGGTGAATTAGTTCTATTTCAACAAATAGATAGAATAATAATGAATCAAAAAAATATTCCCTTCGCAAACACAAAAGATGTGGTAGCATTAGTTTTAAATGAAAAAGTACCAAAGGGGTCAGAAATCTACAAAACAGGTCAGTTGGGATCTAGCTCCTGATATTGAGTCTAGAACACAAAAATTAATAAAGGCCTTAGAACTTGAATGGTTATCCTATGGAAGGATTTTTTATTACAGGTCAGTAAATTCAAAAGCCAGAGCATATGCGCGTGCTTGGGGTTTGCCAAGGCTTTGGCAAAGAACATTAGGAGTTGAACCTGCCTACATTGTTGAAGTTATTTCTGAACATTTTGACCCACTCCCTCTAAAAGAGCAAGATAAAATATTACTTCATGAATTAACACATATTCCAAGAAACTTCTCAGGAGCTCTTGTCGCTCACACTAGACACAAAAAAGGTAGTTTCCATGACAAACTTGATATACTAATAGAACAATATCATGCAAATAATAATACTACACGGTAACGATACTGTAAAAAGTTATGAGCGTCTAACAAAATTTATAAACGAAGCAAAAAAACGTGGCTGGGATATTGTGAATGACAAGATTGAAGACACACCTTCACTTTTTGGTACCGAAAAACTAATTATAGTTAGAGATTATAAGCAAAGCTTGGCCGGCTCTGCCGGTAAAATTATTAAAAAAATACCGGGTACTTTAGTTATATATTCACAAAATAAAATTCCTGCAGCTACTTTGAAATCACTTAATCCTGACAAGAACTCGACCAACTTCGTTGTCGAAAAGTTTGAGTTACCAGTTCTTTTGTGGAAATTTTTAGATAATATGACTGTTTCTGGTTTGCATGAGTTGATAAAGACTCAACCTGAAGAATATATTCTAGCTATGATGGCTTGGAAATTAAAACAAAGTTACCGAACAAATCCCACCCCTGGGGTGGGATTAATGATCTCAGAATTAGCCGAAATTGATGTCAAATCAAAAACTAGTAAGGCTGATTTACTTCTCTCTCTTGACTTATTACTATCAAAAAAGATAAGCTTATAGGCACATTATGGTAATAGATCCTTCAATATTCAAAGCATATGATATACGCGGTATTTTTCCACAATCATTCGATAATGATTTAGCATATAAAATAGGCAGAGCGTATGCTGAAGTTGTCAAACCTCAAGATGAGATATTAGTCGGTCATGATGTAAGAATTCACTCAGAGGAATTAAAGCAAAGTTTAATTCAAGGCTTGATAGATTCTGGTATTGATGTTTTAGATGTCGGTTGGATGTCTACAGACATGCTTTATTTCGGAGTAGGAACTTACAAAACAAGTGGTGGTATTCAAGTAACTGCATCTCATAATCCCCCTGAATGGCATGGTATGAAAATGGTAAGAGAGAATGCTATCCCCATGACTTTAGAGAGTGGTATAGCAGACATAAGAGATTATGTTTTAGCTGGTAATTTTAATAATAACAGTAAAAAAGGTAAAGTCAGAAAAATATATACAATAGTTGATGATTATTCTAAATATATTTTAAAATGGATAGATCCGACCCAAATTAAGCCTATGAAGATTGTTTACAATCCTAACTTTGGATTTGCAGGCAAAATATTTGAAAAAATAATTGAAATAGGTAAGCTTCCTATCGAATTAATACCATTAAACGAAATTCCAAATGGAAATTTTCCTAAAGGAAGACCTGATCCTTTTATTCCAGAAAACCGAACAGAATTTGTTGAATTGGTAAAAAATTCAAAAGCTGACTTGGGAATAGCATGGGATGCTGATGCAGACCGTGTCTTTTTTTGTGCAGATGGTGGAATATTCTCTGAACCTTATTATGTAAATCCTATTCTTATTAAACAGATGTTAAAAAAACATCCAAATGAAAAAATTATTTATGATCCCAGATATACATGGGGCTTAATCGAATCGATAGAAAATTCGGGTGGTGAGGCTGTGTTAGTTAGAGTAGGACATTCATATATCAAAGAGGCGATGAGGAAACATAATGCACTTTTTGCTACAGAATCAAGTGGGCATACATATTATCGTGATTATTGGTATTCTGATTGTGGAATGATTCCAGTTATGCAAGTTTTAGAGTATCTATCAGAAAATAATTTGAAATTATCTGACGAAGTTAGGCAAATTATGAATAAATATTTCATTTCTGGCGAAATTAATAACGTAGTTAATGATAAAGAAGGAAAGATGAAAGAAATTGAAAAAAAATACAAAGATGCAAAGCAATCAAAATTAGATGGTATCGCAGTTGAATATGAAGACTATCGATTTTGTGTTAGGCCGTCTAATACGGAGCCATTACTAAGATTAACCCTAGAAGCAAAATCAAAAGAATTAATGGAAGAAAAAAGAGATGAAGTTCTTAAATTAATTAAATCATAAAAACTATATGAATTTAAATGAAGATTATACAAAACT
>JAUYMM010000021.1 GCA_030699485.1 Candidatus Woesebacteria bacterium
GAATATCTTTCAACTGCATTTGCCGATGCCTTCGAAGAAGTCGTTCTGCCTGGATTAGATAAAATGACAGGAGATATTAATATACTTAAGACAAACATGAAAGATGTAAAACAGGGATTAAAGTATGTCAAGGGAAATTTAAAAGATGTTAAAAAAGACATGGCCACAAAAGATGATCTCAGGAAACTAGAAGCGGTTTTAACAAAGCGGATGGACGCAATGAGTGATAGACAAGATAGTGTTGAGGAAAGAACTGACAAACTTGAATCTCCAACTTTGGTTTACGCATAAAAAATTTCCGTTTTTTTGATACAATTGTAAAATGAATCGAATATTCAAATTTTTTGTTTTTTTATTTGTAATAAGTACTTTGTACTATGTACTGTGTACCAGTGTCCGAGCCGAAGGCGAGTTCTTAACAGACTTTGATGTAACTTATAAAGTTAAAGATACTGGTATTACTGAAGTTAACAATAAAATAACTTTAACTAATATTTTTAGCAATTTATATGCAACTTCATATTCAATAGTACTTGATAATATAAACCCAACAAACATAAAGGCGTATGACGAAAAAGGACCATTAGAAATTATTAAAAATGTTTCTGATAAAACAATTTCATTACAAGTAAAATTTGCAAATCCTGTTGTTGGAAAAGATAAATCAAGAGTTTTTTGGGTTAGTTTTGAAGAGCCATCGTTTGCAATTAGAACTGGCGAAGTATGGGAAGTTTCCATTCCAAGACTATCTGAAACTGCTAGGTTTGCAAGCTATTATATAAATCTTGAAGTACCTGAAAGTTTTGGCCAAGAAGCATATATCTCTCCGACTCCAAGAGATACTTTTAAATTAGATGGGCTTTTAAAATATAAATTTAATAAAGAGGACGTTTCTAAAACTGGTATAACTGCAGGTTTTGGTCAATTTCAAGTATTTAGTTTTAGTTTAAGCTACCATTTAGAGAATCCATTAAATAAAGAGTCGACAACTGAAATAGCACTTCCGCCTGATACTGCTTTCCAAAAAGTCTATTACAGCAATTTAAACCCAAGACCGACCAATATGGAAGTAGATAGTGACGGCAATTGGATTGGCATATTTGATTTAAAGCCGAGGGAAAGAGTAGATGTAACAGCTACTGGTTATGTACAAATTTTTGCAAGCCAACGTCCATATCCAAGACCTACACAGGAAACTTTAAATGATAATTTAATTGAACAAACATATTGGGAAATAAATGATCCTGTAATTGTAAATGAAGCAAAAAAGTTTAAAACAGCAAGAGAAATATATGACTTCGTAGCGACGAAGTTGAAATATGATTACGAAAGAGTTAAACCAAACGTTGAAAGACTAGGTGCGGTGAAGGCTCTTCAAAACCCTGATTCAGCAATTTGTATGGAATTTACTGATTTGTTTATCGCCCTTGCTCGTGCTGTAGGAATACCCGCACGTGAGGTAAATGGCTTTGCCTACACCGAGAATCCAATAATTCAACCATTATCTTTAGTTAATGATGTTTTGCATGCATGGCCTGAATATTATGATTATGAAAAAGGTGTCTGGATTCCTGTTGACCCAACTTGGGCATCAACTACTGGAGGAGTTGATTATTTTAATAAACTTGATCTTAGACATTTTACCTTTGTCATCCATGGAAAAAGTTCAACAGAACCTTATCCTGCTGGATCATATAAATTGGGCTCAAACCCTCAAAAAGATGTATTTGTATCATTTGGACAATTACCAGTAGAAAGAAATTCAAAAATTGCAATTAAAGCTAATCTTTCTAAATGGATTCCACTTATTGCTAATAAACTTGATATAGCAATAAGTAATCCTGGACCAAATGCCATATATAACATTACGCCAATAGTTTATTTTGATGGAGTAGCCATTAAATCAAATAATTCTTTTGATATCTTAATGCCTTTTCAAACATACAAAACCTATATTGATATTCCATTCTCATTTTTAGGTACCAAAACACCAGAAAAAGTTAGAATTGTAATCGAAGGTGAAGAAATTGTTGTATCTACAAGTAAAACTCAGGTTATTATATATAATCTTCTTTTTATATTTGCGATCTCAATTGTAGTATTATTAACGATAATTATTAGATTAAAAAAATGGAAATTTCCAAAACTAAATTTTTAAAATTACCTGAAAGCGCTGGAGTTTATACATTTTGGAAAAACAGCACACCAATTTATATTGGTAAATCAGTTAATTTAAAATCTCGCCTTAATAGCTATCTTGACTTGCATTTATCAATTAAGACAGCTCAAATGATAAGTGAGGCTAATGAAGTTAAATATATTCAAGTAACATCTGATTTGGAAGCGTTGTTACTTGAATCATCTCTTATTAAGAAGCATAAACCAAAATATAATGTTGTTTTAAAAGACGATAAACATGCTCTATACATTGTAATTACAAAAGAGAAATTTCCTAGAGTTCTAACTTCACGAAAATTTGGTAACTATGGTCCTTTCCCTAATAGCACCAATGTTAAAACAATCATGAAAATGTTAAGAAAAATATTTCCTTATTCTGATCACAAATTGGGCAAAAAACCATGTTTCTATTCACACTTAGGATTATGCAATCCATGCCCTAACAAGATATTAAGTGATAAAGATATAAAGATATATAGAAAAAATATAAAAAATATTAAATTAGTTTTGTCCAGAAAATTTAATATAGTTAGAAAAAATTTAGAAAGAGAAATGAAAAACTTATCAAAGTTGGAAAAATATGAAGAGGCAAAAATAATACGAGAAAAAATCAAAGCATTAGATTATATTACTCAGAAAAAAATAGATACTCAAAAATTTTTAGAAAACCCAAATTTGTCTGAAGATATAAGAAGAGAAGAATTAGAAAATCTCAGTAAAATCACAAAAATTAAAAAATTAAGTCAGATAGAATGTTTTGACATATCGCACCTCGCAGGTGTGAGTGCTACAGCTTCTATGGTTGTTATGATTGATGGAAATATGGAAAACAGTCAGTATAGACATTTTAAAATCAAACAAGATAAGAGCAATAGCGATTATGACAATATGCGTGAAATAGTAAAAAGAAGAATAGTAAATTTAGATAAGTGGGCTAAGCCTGACCTTATTATAGTCGATGGGGGATTGGGACAAGTCAAAATTTTTGATAATGAATTTAGTAAACTAGGAATTTTAGTTGTTGGTATAGCCAAAAATCCTGATAGATTGGTTTTTAGAGATGGAACAAAAATCAAATTGCAGGGTCTGACCCTGCAATTGATGAGTAGAATTAGAGATGAAGCTCATAGATTTGCTAGAAGATATCACCATTTACTTGTA
>JAUYMM010000023.1 GCA_030699485.1 Candidatus Woesebacteria bacterium
TAACCTCGATATTTCAAAGTACTACTTTAGAATTAGATCCGCACTTGGATCTTCTGAAGTTTTTTATATTCACGGATTCCAAATACTGCGAATGTGAAGAAAATCAAGGCTAAATATAGTGGATTAATGTCAGCTAGCCCAGTATCTACTGCTTCATGCTTTGCACCACAAACTATACCCACTCCGCCACCATATTGAGTAGTTTGGACACAAGTCTGTACTATGGGATTATTCATACTAATGAGGTATTGTATACTATAGTTAGTGAAAAAGTCAATACTCTAGGTTACATTTGAAGTAAGCGGGCATATTTAAATATGCGGACTTTTGAATTTAGGGTTTCGCAAGTGTAAAGAATTAAGTTTGCAGTATAATCCTCTATTTCTTCTCCCCTACTTTCTGCATATATTTTATATGTATATTTTCTTTGCTTGTATGTAATTTCAACAAGATCACCTTCTTGCAACCTTGGCAGGTTGAAAAATGAATTTTTTCTCCTGTAAATATTTGTCCAAGCTAAATATCCAAACCTATGTGCTGCTAAAATTATTGGTTTTGATCTATCAGCAGGAGTTCCAAAATCAGGTACTCTCCATGGCCCAGCTTTAAGAGCATCTTCATAATTTTGATATGTTGCTTCATTTATTTTAGTATCAACTCCTATGCTTAAAATCTTAAGAGTTGTATCTCTGGATAATTTAGAATCGAAAGCAGGTTGCCAGTTTGGTATTTCAACTGTTGGTTTTTCTTCAATTGTTTTTTCTTTATTCAAAACTGTTGTTAGTAATGCAACTGAAAAGTCATCAACTCTGGTAGACAGAGAATACCAAATCGACGGAGCAAAGGATAAAACTAAAAAGACGATACCCAGTAGCAAAAATGTTTTTATAAACGTTAAAAGGAGCTTCTTTTTTTGCAGAAGATTCATAATATTTATTTATTTGTTAACCCGAGGAAAGGGTAGTAAACCTGCCCTGCTCACCACCCTTCCCTAGGATTAACAAGACCAAAAGGCTATTGACAAGATAATTTTTTAGACTTAGTCTAAAATGATTTGTCTTTCATGTCATACATGTTTTACCTGTCCTTAAGACAAGTTTTTGACTTAAAGAGCATCTCTACTCGTGGCGAGTTTTCTTCCGATTATCGGAGGAGGTAACCCAGCGGTAACGATGCTCTTTTTGCATTATAATACCATTATATTTCATTTGTCAAACCCCATAATTATTAATTTCTCCCCTATAGTTTATATTATTGAAATAATACCAATAATACGGAATAATAATTTACTTTAAATAATTGTGGACAACTTGTGGAAGATACTTAAATTCGCCTGAGCTTGCTATGTTTTTAAATCCCAATCGTCTACTATCTTTTATTCTTTTTTCTTGAAAAGAAACATCTCTCACTTCTCCCAATAAGCCAACCTCTCCTATTGCAATAAAATCTTTAGGAAGAGCTTTTTCGTAAAACGACGATGCAATTGAAAGACAAATTGCAAGGTCTACTGATGGTTCATTGGCTTTTATGCCACCTGCAACATTTACAAAGACATCGCTATCATAAAGTGGTATACCTGCTCTTCTAAAAAGTACAGCCAGTAACATCTCTAATCTTTTTGAGTCTATTCCCTGTGCAACACGTCTCGGAAATGCCATCTTTGTGGGAACAACTAAAGACTGTATTTCAACTAGAATTGATCTTGTACCTTCCATTAGAATTGAGACAACAGATCCAGCCACAGCTGTTTTACCCCTATCTAGAAACAATTTTTCTGGATTATCAAGTGGTATTAACCCTTTATCCTCCATTTGAAAAATTCCGACCTCATCTGTAGCACCAAATCTGTTTTTGACACATCTGAGCAATCTCAGATGTGACGTCTTTTCGCCCTCAAACCAAAGAACTGTATCAACTATGTGTGCAAGAACTGCAGGACCTGCGACTGTTCCCTCTTTAGTAACATGACCTACTAGTATAAGAGGAATATTATTTTCTTTTGCATATCTTAATAATCTATATGCACATTCTTTGACTTGACCAACAGAACCTGCAAGACCAGTCAAATCAGAGGTTGACATTGTCTGTATCGAATCAACGATGACACATTGCAAGGTGAGACCTGCCTGCGCAGGCAGACCTTGCAATTTTTCGATAATTTCATCTACATCAGTTGACTCTAGAAAATCTATGCTTTTATTATTTATTTCAAGTCGTTTTGCACGAATCGCAACTTGACTTGCTGATTCTTCACCTGAAACATATAATGTCCTATCTATATTATCTGCAAGTTGAAGTAAAATTGTAGATTTTCCAATCCCAGGCTCCCCGGCAAGTAAAACAACTTGACCATTTACCAATCCTCCACCAAGTGCCCTGTCAAGTTCTGAAATTCCAGTTGAAGTTCTCTGTATTTGTGAAGCCTTAATGTCTGTGAGTTTTAGTATTTGATTATTTGAATTTTGAGTTTTTTTAGAGTTTAGATTTTTGGATTTAGATTTTCTTGTAAATTGAGCTGTCTCAACAAGACTATTCCATGAATTACAGGCGGTACATTTCCCTAGCCATTTGCTAAATTCATTTCCACACTGCTGACAGACAAAGATAGATGATTGTGACATTAATGTAATTTTTTTCTTAAAAAAGAAATAATATAATCAAAAAAATTGGCTAATTTCTCTCGTTCATTTATAGGCACAAAAGGTCTCAAATCTAATACGAATTTTTCTTTACTAAATTTCTCAATTCGTATAGTTAATTTATCAAAATTAAATTTATTGATATCATAATATTTTAATTTTTCTTTTACTAAATCTTTTTTAATCATTATGTTTTTGCTTAATAAAAACCATAAATCATAAATATCTCTACCCTTCTCCCTTGTCATTACCGCTCTAATTTTTTCAGCCAATAATTCTTCTTGAGACAGATGATTTACAAATGAAGTAAAAATTACTGGATAATTGGTTGTTATAATTGCTTTATTAGGCATTAATACCTTTTCTCTAAATGAAAAATCAAGATTTACATATACCTTGTAATTACCAATTTTTGAATCAGCAGTTAACAAATATCTTTCACCTGTAATAGATTTTCTTTTCTTAATATTGAATTCATACAATTTCTCAAGTTTCTTGAAGAACTTGTTAATAAATATCTCAAAATCCTCTACAGTTCCACTTACAGTAAAATCTAAATCTTCAGAAAATCTTGTTCCACCAATAACTAATCTTATAGCAGTTCCGCCTTTAAAAAACACGTTCTTGGAATATTTGTTTTCATACAATTCCTTTAAGAAAATTAATTGGATGTATTCTCTAATTACTACGCTATCATTAATCTTTAAAGATTTTGATAATTCTTTTACTTGTGTTGTTGTTAACATATTTTTTTAGCTAAATTCATTATATTGCCATCAGCTTTTAATTGTTTGCATACTTCAAAAAACCTTTTGCGATTAACATTTTTAAAATCATATTCATCAAGATTATCAGGCTTAATACCCTTTGATACTAAATATATTTGATCAAAAAGTGCCTTTTCTGGAAGTGCAATTAACATTCCTTCTTTTTTTGTAAACATTCCAAAATACTTACTTGAAATGTGACTATAAACGTATGTTTTCTGATCAAATTTTTTGCTAACGCTTTTTTTGATTGTAATACTGCTAATTTCAAAGGGAAACTGGGATAGAATGCCCCAATAATTTAGTGCTGTTTCAAGCGAAACATATGAAGGTTGGTACAAAAAATTTGCAATTTTAAATGAATTTACGTTTTTACCAGCTACATAATATTTGTCTTTCTCAATGCTAATTAGAATATTATTTTTAACAAAATCATTCACAATTCTATAAAAAGTTCTCTCATTTTTAATTTCCAATAACTTATTTAAAGTTTTTGAAGTTAACAAATCAAGTTCAGATTCTAGTAATCTTTTGGTTAAAACGCCCAAGTTGTACGATTCCATATACTGTCAATATAATACAGTTTAGATAATCGTGTCAAGAGGGATTATTTGTATCCCACAGGAATTGAAGTCAAAACTAAACCTAATGCAATTTTTCTTGATTTTGAATCAATGTCTTCAATATAACATTTAACAATATCCCCAACTGAAAACTTTTTACCCGGTGCAATTTTAGTCATATGGACAAGACCTTCAATTCCAGATTTCAATTCCAAAAATACTCCAAAGTCAGTAAGTTTAGTTACTTTAGCATCAATTCTGTCTTCTACTTTGAAATCTTTATTTACATCTATCCACGGATCTTTTTGAGCATGTTTCATTGATAAGGCTAATTTTCCATCTTTTGTTCCAATAACTTTAACTTTTATATGTTGTCCTAATTTCAGTATGTCAGAAGGATGAGCAACCTTACCCCAAGAAAGTTCAGAAACATGTACTAGTCCCTCTACTTCTGATTTTTCTATTTTAATCTTTGCAAACACTCCAAAGTTAGCTACAGTTGTAACTACGGCATCAAAAAGATCACCATCTTTAATAGAAGCAATTGCTTTTTTAGCTTCCTCAATATCTTTTGCATCAGTTACTTCTCTTTCTGATAATACTAATTTATTTTTTTGCCTATCAACTTCGATAACTTTAGCTTTAAAATATTTTCCAACTAAATTCTGTGTATCTTTTGCAAGTTCTTTTGAAAGTTGTGAAGTTGGTACAAAACCGCTAATTCCATTGACATCAACAGCAACCCCAGAAGGAGATACACCTTTTGCAAAGGCTGGAACTTCTGTTTTATTTTTATATGCTTCTTCAACACTATGCCATGAGGCTTGCGAAACTGCATCTCTTAAAGATAATAAAGTTGATCCATCTCTCATTTCAGGAACTAAAACAACTGCTGTTACTTCATCCCCTACTTTAAGTTTTGAAATATATTCACGAGCTTCAACAAAAGCTTTATCAGCAACTACTCCCTCAGCTTTTCCTTTAATATCTAAAATTAATGATTTTGATAATTTTTGAATAACAGTTCCCTTTACTCTTTGGCCCATTGAAAGATTTCTAATAGAAGATTTTGATTTCTCCAAAAGATCAGCCATGGTTACAGGCTTACTTGCAGATTTACTTATTTTTGTTGTTGTCAAGATTCATTTCCACCTTTCTTGTTTAGTAGAGGAATTATAACTCAAAAATGGTATAATAACAATATGATTAACTGGTCGACTGATGAAAAGAAATTTAAGAAATCAAACCCAAAAGAATATAAACTTTGGAGAATAACACAACTTATTAACTATGGTCTGGATGGAGAAAAACTTGTTCTTTCTGAAGTTAAAAAATCATGGGACTATATCAAAAATAAAATTGATGAACCTAGCAAAAACTATTTACAATATTTAATATGGGGAAATCAACCATCCTCAACAAAGATCAGAAAAAGTTTCTCGAATTTGTCTTAAAAGAACCATATATTTTAAAAAGGTTTTACTGGACAGGAGGAACTGTTCTTTCTGAATTTTACCTTCACCACAGAGATTCACACGATATTGATTTGTTTTCCGAAAAACAAGAAATTCATCTTCCAAGCATAAATAAGTTTGTTGGAATAGTTGGTCATAAAATGAAAGTTGAAAAGATAATTCATAAACGATTTTTAGGGTTGCATACATATACCCTATTTTTATCAGACAGGGAATTAAAAGTTGATTTTAATTATTATCCATTCAAAAGAATAAATAGCAGTAAAAAATGGAATGGTTTAGAAATTGATAGTCTTGAAGACATAACAGCCAATAAAATTCAAACAATATCAACTCGAGCCAGAGAAAGAGACTTTGTTGATCTTTATTTTATTTACAAAAAGAAAAAATTTAATCTTAAAAAGATGATTATTCTTGCCAAAACAAAATTTGACTGGCATATCGATCCAATTCAACTTGGAAAAACATTCATGCAGGTTACTAATTTTCATGATGTTCCTAGAATGCTGGTGCCATTTGATAGAAAGAAAATGGAAAGTTTTTTCCTTGGTCTTGCTAAAAACTTAGAAAAAGACATTTTTCATTAACTTCAAAGTATTCAGTTCAAAGTATTTGAAGAAAAATCTCTGGTCGCTTACGTTGGGTTGTTTTTTTATTTTAACATTCCCATGTAAGCGACCAATTTTTTATATATTATCTACCTCTCTTTTTGAAAAAAGTATCGCCACTGTTATTGTTCCGCCAATCCAGAGCAGTGCGAGGATGGTGGCAGCAATTCCCAGCAACTCTAAAACTATATCCAAAACAAGTATACCAAACATTTTAGCCTCCTTTTTATTTCTGAGAAATCAGATAACCAAAACGAATGACTATATATGCCAAAGTCCCAAGGACAATGACAATTGTAAAAAGCAATTTTTCTAACAATTTTGTCATTGCTACCTCCATAGCTTCTTCTTTTGCAATTAAAAGTTAATGTGTGACGTATATCAATTTAAATACGTGGTTGAAGTGTAGTCTTTTTTGAAGAAAAAAGCAAAAATTAGAGTACTCAGTCTTGGCGATGACTTATTTTCGCGGCCAGTTGCCCAGCAACTATCGTCAGCGCTATGGTGTTTTACTTCTAAGTTCGGAATGGAATTAGGTAGTTCCACCACGCTCAAATCACCAAGACTCAATACTCT
>JAUYMM010000030.1 GCA_030699485.1 Candidatus Woesebacteria bacterium
TTGTTTTTCTCCCGTCTGTAAAACTTTTGTAGGAACTTGATATATAACATCGGAAAGCCTACTGTCAGACAAAATTCTAACTTTTAAATTATTTTTATAAATATTTTCAATTTTTAATAAACCTGAATCGGTAGATACTAAAGTATCTCCTGTAACACATGGGTTAGTTGCTTCAATTTCACCTATTGCAGGTACTGGATTTGCTGTACTTTTGTTTATTTTGTCAATAAAGACAAGTCCTGGATCTCCTGTCCTCCATGCTCCTTCTGCAATTTCATCAAATACTTTTTTGGCAGAAAGTTTACCTACCACTTCTTTTGTTTTGGGACTTATTAAATCATATTCTTCATCTTTTCTGTAAGCTTCCATAAAGGCATCTGTTATAGCAACTGATATGTTAAAATTTGTGATTCCACCTTCTTCTTTGCAGTGGATAAATTCCATTACATCAGGATGATCTACACGGAGTATTCCCATATTAGCCCCCCTTCTTTTACCTCCTTGTTTTACTTCGTTAGTTGCTGCATCAAAAATTCTCATAAAAGAAATTGGGCCAGATGCAGTACCTGAAGATGTTTTAACTAATGAACCAGATGGGCGAAGTCTAGTAAAAGAAAATCCTGTCCCACCCCCAGTTTTATGAATAATTGCCTGATATTTTAAAGCATCAAAAATTCCTTCCATTGAGTCTTCAACAGGAAGAACAAAACAAGCAGAATATTGAAGACCATTACCAGTTCCTGCATTCATCAAAGTTGGAGAGTTTGGTAAAAACTTTTTTGAAATCATCAGTTCGTAAAACTCACGGGCAGATTTTGTTACATCTTTTCTTTTAGCCCCCCATCTTGCTTCACTTGATGCTACTTCCCAAGCAACTCTCCAAACCATTTCTTCTGGAGTTTCAATTGGATTTAAATTAGTATCTTTTACCAGATATCTTTCACCTAATACTTTTAATGCCTGTTCAGACCACTCTCCTTTTGAAAGATCAGAAGGCATTTTAGGTTTGGTACCTATTTTCTTATCTATTTCTTTTTTTACCTTCTCATAAGAAGGAGCTTTGTAATTTTTAAATTTATTCATTTTTATTCATTTCTGTCTATTAACTTTTCAAAATCTGTTAAGTCTTCAAATTGTAAATAAACGCTAGCAAACCTAAGCCAAGCTACTTTATCTATTTTTTTAAGTCTTTTTAGAATGGCATTTCCTATTATTTTACTTGATATCTCTTCTTTTTCAGCCTTTAGCATTTCTCTTTCAACCTCGTCTGCTATTTCGTTAACCAAATCAAGTGATACAGGTCTTTTTTCAATTGACCTTAAAATTCCTCTTTTTACTTTCTCTTTATCAAAAGGTTCCCTTTTTCCTTCTCTTTTAATGACCCATAAAACTGATGTTTTGACTGATTCATGCGTGGTAAACCTTTTTCCACATTTTCCACACTCTCTTCTTCTTCTTAGTCCATGACCATCGTCAATGACCCTTGATTCGAGGACTTGTGTATCGTTATGTTTGCAAAATGGACAATTCATACGCTATATCTAGTGACAAAATTGATGTTCTAACACTAGGGGTAGATAGTCAACTATAAACTTTTATAACTAAATATATCAGCTCATGCGAGAGTTGAACTTAAAAAAATCAATTACGATATTGCTCGCGGAAATAGTGAGGAGAATGCGGAGTAAAAAATTACTTCACATCAAAGGTATCTTCAGGAGGAACTAGACCTTTTGAGAGCATTAAGTCACGAACTTTTTTGTATGTTTCCTTGGAATAATTACTCATTATAATAACTTTAGGTCTTAAATCTTCTGGGGCAATTGGTAAGATTTCATTTTCAATTACTTCCCTATGTTTAAGTGATGCTGTTGCTAATTTATTTAAATAAACTGCGTCGTCAGTGTCTTTTGGTATTGCTTTCTCTAAATATTTTGAAGATTTGGTTAAAGTAGAAAATCCTAAATCTGGCTTGAGTTTGTTAAATAATTCTCTAGCAGAATTTAGTCGTTTGTCAGCAAAAAGCAAATTAAGCTCTGCTTTTTTGTCCTGATTAAAAGTCAAGATGTACCACATCTTATCTCGTACTACTTTTAAATACCATAGAGGATTATCAGGATGAATTTTTCCTGGATAGGCTAATAAGTAATCTATTGATCCATGAACAGCTTTGCTGTCAACTTTTTCACTATCAACTTTTTCAGACAAAACCATTGGAGAGTATGCATATTTGACCGATGCAGATTTAAGAATAGAGACCGAAAGTATGAGTAAAGCAATTATTATTGTAGTAGCCACTCCTACAGTTTTACCTTTGATTTTCATTGGTGATTGTAATTGTATACCAAACTGTCAACCCCTGCAAATCACCTAAACAAAATTATTGGCCATTGCCAAAGGACGTGAAGTAAAATTGGGGAAATAATATTTTTTGTTCTGGCATATACAAAGGCACTCCCTACTCCAAACAATGTAGTTAAGATCAAATAAATAACACTTGCTGATAAATCTAATTTCCAAACAAATATGGTAATAGGAACATGAATTATTGCCCAGAAAAAGCTGGTTAAAAGATTTGCAGGAAGCTCCTTACCCATAAACTTCCAAACTCTAGTAAAAACATAACCTCTAAAGGTAAGTTCTTCTGTAATTGCAGTTATAAAGGATAAGCCTAGTGCTGTAAAAAGTGGTAAATTACCAATGTTAGCTTCTAAATTAAACTGGCCACCATATTTAATTAAATTAATAATTAAGGCCTCCATTACAAAAAAGGCTCCTAAACCTAGTGCGTAATAAACTGCAGGAAATAAATTTTTAGATGTTATTCCAAGTGAATCCAATCCTTTTCTTTCTTTTTTGAGAAGATAAAAAACAGGTAATAACCAAATAACAGGTTTTATAAATAATTCTTCAATGGTCTCAGGGAGTTGAAACAGGAATCTATAAAACCCCCAAACTATTAAAAGATAGACAGATAACGAAATAGCATATTTAAAAGATTTCATTTTTATTTAATTTTACACCCACTAAAGGCCATGTCCATTGCTTTAACAATCATTTTTACTTTATCACGAGCCTCTGGGAAAGTTATTGCTCTTTTTTCATCGGGAAACCAATGAAAAACTAAATTCCTACATTTAATCCATGTCTCCCAAAGTGTATCTGCAAGTCTTTTGCTTGTCTCGGAGCCAGACGAACCTCCACAAAATTTAACCAATTTATCATATACGCTTTCTCCACTTCTATACTTCTTTTCTAAATATGGATTTAGAGCTTTACCTATTCTAAAATATTTTCCATGATAATCTTCTTCTGTAATAAAACCCATATCAAGAAATACTTTTTTTAAAAAACCTTCATAGGCCTTAGCCGCAGGAAAAACAATAAAAGAGTAATCATGAAACACCTTACTTCCAGAGGGCATATCCCCTCCCCAACTCTTAACAACGTTCGCGAGGAACTCAGATGCAACAAGGAGTTCTTGTAAATCTTCTTCTATATAATCCCACCAAACTTTGTTTTGTAGGTTAAGATCCATTAGAATTAAGTATGAAGCATTTTTCAACTGTATACAATAGAAAAAGAATTGTTTTTTTTACTATTCTCATTTCATTTTCTTTGTGGCTCTTTTGGGGTATTCCACTACCTACAAAATTATCTTCTCCTGATATTCCTGTATCAACTAAATTGTTTGATAGAAATGGAAAATTAATTTATGAAATATATGCAGGAACAAGACGAAGCCCTGTTAATCTTGATGAACTGCCTGATTACATAAAAAACTCTACAATATCAATTGAGGATAAAGATTTTTACAAACATTATGGATTTTCATTTTCAGGTATAGCAAGGTCAGTATATAAGATAGTAACAAGAGGTAAAGTTGAAGGTGGATCTACCTTAACCCAACAACTTGTAAAAAATGCACTATTAACTCCAGAGAGAACAATTAGAAGAAAAGCAAGAGAATTTTTCCTTACTATGGTGGTTGAAGGAATATATTCAAAAAAACAAATTATCGAAATGTACTTAAATCAAATTCCATATGGATCAACTGCTTATGGCATTGAAAGTGCATCAGAGCTTTATTTTGGTAAATCAGCCAAAGATTTAACTCTTGCAGAGGCAACATTAATTGCAGGTCTTCCACAAAGCCCAACTAGGTATTCTCCATTTGGTGCTCATCCTGAACTTGCCAAAGAGCGTCAAAAAGAAGTCTTAATCCAAATGGTAAAAAATAATTTCATCTCACAAGAAGAAGCAGATAAAACTTTTGAAGTTAATCTACAATATACTGAAATTAAAGCTCCAACTGCTCCCCATTTTGCTCTCTGGGTAAAAGATCAGTTGGTTGAGAAGTATGGAGAAAAATTAGTTGAACAGGGAGGTCTTCGCGTAAGTACAACTCTAGATTTAGAATTACAAGAATTTGCACAAACGGCAGTAGCCACAGAGGTGGCAAAACTTAAAAATCAAAATGTTGGAAATGGTGCTGTAATTGTTACCCATCCTTCAACTGGAGAAATACTTGCAATGGTCGGAAGTAAAGATTATTTTGCCAAAGATGAAGATGGAAAAGTAAATGTAATACTTGCCAAAAGACAACCTGGGTCTTCAATTAAACCTATTAACTATGCACTTGCAATAAAGAATAAAAAAATAACTTTAGCTACTACTTTTTCTGATGTTCCCACTTGTTTTTCTGTTTCAGGACAATCACTTTACTGCCCTAGAAACTATGATGGAACTTATCATGGCTTAACCCAAACAAGATTTGCTTTGGGTAATTCATACAATATTCCTGCAGTTAAAGTGCTTGCTTTAAATGGAGTTAATGACCTTGTTGACTTTGCAAAAAGTTTAGGATTAACAACACTTGAAGATCCAAGTAATTACGGTCTTTCTTTAACTCTTGGTGGTGGTGAAGTCAAACCATATGACATGGCAGAGGCTTTTGGAGTTTTTGCTAATAACGGCATAAAAGAACCGTTAATTGCAATTACCAAAATTGAAAATTGGAAAGGTAAGGTGTTGGAAGAAATAATAATTAAAGATAAAAAATTAAGTGGTCCAAAAGTATTAGATATTGGAACTACTTTTTTAATTTCCCATATCTTGCATGATAATAATGCAAGAAGTCAGGCTTTTGGTCCTTCATCTTTTTTAAATGTTAAGGGTCATCCAGAAGTATCTGTTAAAACAGGAACAACAAATGATAGGCGTGATAATTGGACTATTGGTTATACAAAACAAATAGCAGTAGTTGTCTGGGTGGGAAACAATGATAATTCTCCGATGGGTGGCGCTGTATCAGGAATATCAGGTGCTTCCCCTATTTGGAACAAGGTAATTAAATTTGCATTAGATAAATCAGAAAAAGGTGAATACGATAAGGACGATGATGGTCATTCTTGGCCATTACAACCAGAGGAAGTAGTTGGTGCTACAATTTGCGCTGATACTGGTGGAGCTGTAACTGAAGGATCTGGATGCCCAACACGTTTTGAATATTTTCTTGCAGGTACCCTACCAACTACGACAAACGTAGTAAATCAAGATGTATTAATATTTAAAGATACGGGTCAAATTGCAAATTCTGATGCCTTACCTGAACAAATTGAGGCTCAAAATAAACCAATTTATACAGATCCAACAGGTGGAATGTATTGTCTAAGTTGTCCCATTTCTTCTTCATCCGCAACTATCCGTTACCCCCTTAAAAGGTCAGACCTTTAAAGGTAGATCAATAAAAGGTCTGACCTTAACAAAAACTACATTTTTTTGACATTCACATGCATAACAATGTACACTACCGGCTATGAAAAAGGTCTGTTCAAGTTGTAGTTTAGCTACAGAAGTTACAAAACATTTTAAAAAACGTAAAGAAGATGATACAAATCGTGCTGAAACCATAAACTCGGCGGCTGTTTTAACAGAAGAATCATGGATTTTTGCAATTCAAAGAAGGTGTTCTGTTGGTGGTGAAACTGCGAAAGATTTTGATAACTGCCTTGCGCCACGAGAGTATATTAGACGACTTCCATAAATTGTTTAATAAACTTGATTGTGTGTGCCAATATCTATAAACAAAACTTCATCTTTTGAAATAGGAAAATACATTATTCTAATATCCCCTGTTATCCAAAATGCTCTAAACTCTTTTTTATCTCCTGTTAATTGGTGATCTTTAATCATTGGGTTTCGAGAATTTTCGACAAATAATTTAATTCTTTCTCTTGTTTTTAAAGCAAGCTTCGCATTATTACGGACTCTTTTTTTAAACGATTTTAGATATGAAGAATCAAGAATAATTTTCACTTCATTAAATCATCCATCATTTCATCAACATTGTCAAAACTTTTGGTTTTTGACTTTCCAGATAGATAATCATCAACTATTTTTTCATATCTCTTGGCGTTTTTGGCGGATAACATAATTGGTTTTGGACCAACAGTAACATCAATTTCTTTTGTTAAAGTTTTTTTCATAACTAATCTTAAATAATCTTGTAAAGAAGAAAAACCCATCTCAATAACAACTTCAGAAACCTGATCTCTAAATGATTTTGTAACAGGAATTTGTAATATTGTTGTATTCATATTATGAGTATAATGGTTTTATAATATTTGTCAATATGGTAGAATAGCCTGTGAGATTGCGAAAGAGGAAAGTAATTACTGCCACTTCATTACTTGCGGCAGTATTAACCGCTATAGGTAAACCTTTTTATTTTATTTTTTCCCACATATTCATAGCTATAGCCTTCGTTTTCTACTTAATAATAAATATTCGATTTCCAAAAATTAAACCTTCATTATTTATTCTTACAATTTTATTTCTTTCTTTAGTTATTTATTTTTTTATTTTCAAAGATCTTCCCTCCCCCAACGAACTTGTGACTCGTGACCAAGAAGTGTCTACAAAAATATATGACAGGCATGATAATTTACTTTATACAATATATAAGGATAAAAATAGAACTCCTGTAAAACTAGCTCAAATACCAGAAAATGTAAAACTTGCAACACTTGCAGCTGAAGATGCGGAATTTTACAATCATATTGGATTCTCAACACGAGGAACAATCCGTGCAATATCTAAAAACATAACTGAAGGGAAACTCCAAGGAGGATCAACCATTACTCAACAACTTGTTAAAAACGCGCTTCTTTCTTCTGAAAAAACATATATTAGAAAAATTCGTGAACTAATTCTTTCAATCCGGGTTGAAATGAATTTTACAAAAGACGAGATACTTGAAATGTACTTAAATGAAGTAAGTTATGGTGGAACAGTCTATGGAATTCAAGAGGCATCAAAACACTACTTTGATAAAAATGTAGAAGATTTAACTTTGTCTGAGGCTGCTCTTCTTGCAGGTCTTCCACAAAGCCCAACACGATATTCTCCATTTGGAAATAATCCAGATCTGACATTTTCTCGTCAAAGAGAAGTTCTTTATTTAATGAAAATTAATAGGTATATAACAGTTGATATGGAGAAAGAAGCAATAGAGCAAAGAATTACTTTTGCACCTAACAAAACTAATATCAAAGCCCCTCATTTTGTAATGTATATCAGAGAAAAATTAATCGAAGAATATGGTGAAGAAGTAGTTTTAAAAGGAGGTTTGGTTGTTAAAACAACACTTGACTTAGATATCCAAAATTTAGCTGAAAAAGTAGCCAGAGAAGAAATAAATAAACTTAAAAACTTAAACGTTGGTAATACTGGAATTGTAGTTTTAAATCCAAAAAATGGAGAAATCCTAGCCATGGTTGGATCTGTTGACTATTTTGATACGGAAAAGGGTGGAAATGTTAATGTAACAACAAGACCAAGACAACCAGGATCATCAATTAAGATAGTAAATTACGCAGAAGCCTTAACCAACGGTCTTACACTTGCTTCAATAGTTGATGACTCTCCAATAACTTTTTCAGTTGCGGGAACAACTGCATATAGTCCAAATAATTATGATGGAACATATAAAGGAAAAATTACAGTAAGACAAGCATTAGCCCAATCAAGAAATATTCCAGCAGTTAAAATATTAGCTTCATACGGGGTGGATAAAATGATTGAAATGGGCGAAAAAATGGGGATTACTACTTGGAGTGATAGATCAAGGTTTGGATTATCACTAACTCTTGGTGGCGGAGAAACAAAGCTATTAGAACTAGCAGAGGTTTACTCTGTAGTTGCCAATATGGGTGTTAAAAATGAGATTAAATCTATAACAGAAATTAAAAATTACAAAGATAAATTATTATACCAAGACAAATTTGATACTTCTGTTGATAAAGTACTTGATCCAAGGGTTGCCTTTTTATTAATTGATGTTTTAAAAGATAATTTTGCAAGATCTCCTGCTTTTGGTACAAACTCGATGCTTGTTATTCCAAATCACCCTGAAGTTGCAGTAAAAACAGGGACAAGTAATAATCTGAAAGACAATCTCACTATTGGCTTCAATTCCGATTATTTAGTAGCAGTCTGGGTGGGAAATAACGATGGATCATCAATGAGCCGGGTTGCTTCGGGTATTACAGGCGCAGCTCCAATTTGGAACAAAATAATGCGTACACTTATTGCAAACCAACCATCAATTAACTGGGTAACCCCTGACGGTTTAATTTATAAAGATTGTTATAGCAGAAAAGAATGGTTTTTAGAAGAAAGACAGTTAGTTTGTCCCTGAACCATATTCATTATCTCCTTCAGTTCCTTTTGTTAAAGTAAGTATGAAATTATAAATTGGTATTAACAAAAACCAGCCACTTTTGTCAAGATCGTGCATTCTTCGTACACCAATTGCTATAGATGGAATTAATACAGCCATGCTATATATATTAGAAAGTACACTATTACTATCGATGCCTAATAGAACTTCTACTAAAACTAAGACTAAAGAAATAATAAAATTAAAAAGAACAAACATCCAATATTGTTTTCTACTTGATCTGCCTTTGAAAACTGCGTATTTTTTAATAGCTTCTATATAGTAATGCATAATTATATTATTCTTTTATATGTTCATCATACAACAATTTTGCAAGTTTTGG
>JAUYMM010000031.1 GCA_030699485.1 Candidatus Woesebacteria bacterium
AGATAACGAAAGTTCGATTCTTTCCACCCTTGCAAAGAAGTGGTACTTGAGAGAGGAATTAGTTGTTTAGGAATTAGCGTGGTGCAATTACTTTGCTAATTTTTTGTCTAAATAAACAACCGCATCCTCTCCCAATTTGAAAAATGATCCATTAATATCTAAGGATCCTTTTCGTTTGTGCTTCTCCAGCAACAGTCATTGGTAGTGGTTTGTTACAAACTATTACCCAACCCTTGCTTTGAAACAAAGATCCATCTCGCCATTGGTATACACAACCATTGCTGTCATATCCAAATTCACCAACAACACGGATCATCCTGCGATTCAACGCGCATATATCAAACTTCTTCGCTTCGTCCTTCAATTCATCAATCTTTCTTTGAACACTCGTAGTTAGAACTCGCATTTTGTCCTCCTTAGACAAAATAAAAAAATTCCAATTGCACATTGCAATTTGGTCTGCATATTATAGGCCATTAATAGCAATTTTGCAATACTTTTGATATACTATCAGTTATCTTTGTGCGTGCACTTAGAAAAAAATTAATTTTTAATTCTCACGCTATATGTGTGAGAGCTAGGAGGCAAAAATGTGTCAGCAAGGAAAAGGAAAGGTCGTAGTTAAGAAAAACGAAAAGGGCCGTCGCGATCAAAGTGGCAACAAGAAAAAGAACGAAAAGGTTCGTGAAGCCACAAAAGCGCAGGCCAAAAATCCTGATCCAAATGCAATTAAATAGTTGACCAAGGGGTTGAGAGAAATGATTTAAGAATCGAAAAATGCAAAATTGCGCAAATTTCAATAATTTCTTAAATATCATCTCTCAACCCAGTACTACTTCAGTCTTGCCAAGTGTGCATCTACCATAATTTTGACAAGTTCCTTAAATTTTGTTCGTGGCTCCCAACCCAATATTTTTTTCGCCTTCGAGGCGTTTCCAATTAAAGGTCCTGTCTCAGTTGGTCTTATAAATCTTTTATCTACCACTACATAATCCTCCCAATTTAAGTTTACATATTTAAAGCTTTCCTCACAAAGTTCTTTTATTGTATGAGTCTCCCCTGTTGCTAGAACAAAATCGTCAGCTTTTTTAGCCTGCATTATTTTCCACATACCTTCTACATAATCCCCTGCAAAACCCCAATCTCTTTTTGCTTCCAAATTACCTAAACTAACTTTTCCATTTTTAACAATTAATTCACCTTCTTCATTTAAGTGTGTAGAATTTTTAATATCTAATTTTGCACAAGCTGCAGCGTAAGTTACTTTTTGTGTTACAAAACCCAAATGGCGTCTTGGTGATTCATGATTAAATAAAATTCCATTTGTAGCAAACATATCATAACTTTCTCTATAAATTTTTGTCATACAAAATGCGTATAATTTTGCAGCAGCATATGGATTTGCAGGATTAAATGGTGTTTCTTCAGTTTGTGGAATTTCCCGAACCCAACCAAACATTTCAGATGAACTAGCTTGATAGAATTTTGTTTTTGGATTAACATCAAGTGTGGCGTCTAAAACTCTATGTGCCCCAATCCCTGTAATTTCGGCTGTATGAATTGGCTGTTTAAAACTTTCAGATGGATGGCTTTGTGATGCTAAATTATAAACCTCGTCAGGTTCTACTTTTTGAATAATTTCACGAAGAGACACAGGGTCTAATAAATCTCCCTGATATAATTTTAGTTGTTCTTGAATATGGCCTATATTTGCATAATCTTCATGAGAAGTTTTTCTAACAATTCCAGAGACTTCATACCCTTTTTCTAACAAAAGTTCTGCCAAATAGCTCCCGTCTTGTCCTGTTATTCCAGTTATGAGTGCCCTTTTCATATGCTTGGTAATATCATACCATATATGATAGAATAATAAATAATGATGATACACGTAACCAATAAGTTTACACTTATTGTGAAAGGAGGCGATTTTAACTATGTTCATAGTAACAAAAAAACAAGGGGAATCGGACGATTCACTACTGGCAAGATTTCGCAAGAAGACAGTTATGTCAGGCCTTTTGCTGGAACTTCGTGACCGAGAGAGGTTTAAAAAGCCTTCTGAGAGAAAAAAGGAAAAAAGATACAAGATTGAATTCAATAGAATGCTTGAAAAGAAAAGAAATTATTGAAAATGAAAACTGTTACAACTTTTCTTTCTGAAATTAAACTAGAACTTGAAAAAGTTACTTGGCCAAAACGTGATGTCGTGATAAACTACCTAAGTTTAGTTATAATTATTTCAATAATTGTAGCAGCTTTTGTAGGTGGTATTGATTTTTCACTTACCAAATCTTTAGAATATTTATTACAAAATGGAAAATAAAAAAATCCCAGGTCATATTATTATAAATTCAGAAGAAAACCCAAACGCTAAATGGTATGTGGTTCATACCTCATCAGGTCATGAGGTCAGAGTCATGGAAACCTTAAGACAAAGGATTGAAACGATGGATATGAAAAACAGTGTTTTTGAAATGCTAGTTCCAACTCAAGACAAAATAGTAATTCGAGGTGGTAAAAAATCACAAATCAAAGAAAAGATATTCCCTGGATACATGCTTGTCAAAATGATTTTGGACGATGAAACTTGGCTAGCTGTCAGAACAACAGCAGGTATTACAGGCTTTGTAGGCGCAGGAAACAAACCAACTGCATTGTCTGAACTTGAAGTTAAAAATATTCAAAAATTCGTAAGTAGTCCTGCCCCACGTTACAAAACAAAATTTGTAACAGGAGAAGCTGTTAAAATTACAGATGGTCCATTTAGTGATTTTCTTGGCACAATTCATGAAATTGACGAGGAAAAAGGGAAAGTAAAAGTATTAGTTAGTATTTTTGGAAGAGAAACTCCAGTTGAGCTTGATTTTTTACAAATTCTTAAGATTTAAAATGGCAAAGAAAATAAAAACATTAGTTAAAATTAATTTAAAAGGTGGCGAAGCCACTCCAGCACCTCCAGTTGGTACAGCATTAGGACAACACGGTGTGGCTATCATGGAATTTGTCAAAGCATACAACGACAAAACCAAAGACATGAAGGGTGAAGTTGTCCCTGCAGTTATTACTATTTATGAAGATAGAAGTTTTGACTTTATCATTAAAAAAGCTCCAGTATCTGCAATGATTAAAAAGATTTTGAACCTAGAAAAAGGATCAGGAACTGCAGGAAGAGAAATTATTTCCACTTTAACACGAGCGCAAGCAGAAGAAATAGCAAAAGATAAAATGGATGATTTAAATACTAAAGATTTAGAACAAGCAGTTAAAATCGTAGAAGGAACAGCAAGAAGTATGGGGGTAAAAATAAATGGGTAAAACTAAAACCGCAATAATTTCTGGAGCAGTTGAAACTAAAAAAACTTCTGCTGAACTCTATGCTGAAAAAAAAGCTAAAAAAGCAGCACTTACTAAAGAAGAGCCAAAACAGGAAGAAGTAAAACAAGAGGAAATCATAGAAGAAACTCCAGTTAGAATTGTTAAGAAAGTTGAAGAAAAAGTTAGAGGCAAAAAATATATTGAATCAAAAGCAAAAATAACAAAGGCTACTTTATATACTTTAAAGGACGCAATTAAATTAGTAAAAGATACTTCTTATTCAAAATTTGATGCTACTTTTGAAATGCATTTAGTAACTAAAAAGGTAGGGGTAACAGTCCAAGTTACACTCCCCTTTTCTTCTGGAAAAGTCAAAAAAATTGAGGTGGCATCAGACGACACTGTTACTCGGTTGCAGGCAGGAAAAATTGATTTTGATTTATTACTAGCAACGGCTGAAATGATGCCAAAATTGGTAGTTTTTGCAAAACTTTTAGGTCCAAAAGGTCTAATGCCAAACCCTAAAAATGGAACTGTAATTAAATCAGAAAAAGACATTTCCAAATTTCAAGGAAATTTGCTTTCGTTGAAGACAGAAAGAGAAGCTCCATTAATTCATACTTCTTTTGGTAAAGTTAGCCAAAAAGATGAAGAACTAATAAAAAATGCAGAAGCTATTTTAGAAAGTCTAGGAGGATCAAAAACAATTATCAGAGCTTTTATAAAATCAACCATGTCACCTAGTGTTAAAATTGTGATAAAATAATCTATGAACAAGCAAAACAAAAAAGATTTAGTAGTAAAATTAACCCCTAAGCTTAAGGCATCAAAATCTATTGTATTTGTTAACTTTGCTGGTCTTTCTGTTTCTCTTCAACAAAAATTAAAATTAGAATTAAAAGCAATTGGGTCTGATATGACAGTTGTTAAAAATACACTTATCAAAAGAGCTGGGAAAGAAGCTAAAATTAATGATGCTGTTTTAACTGATGAAGTATTATCGGGTCAAACAGCCTTAATTTTAAGTGAAAGTGATGCCATTGCTCCAATTCAAGTCATTGGGAAATTTGCGAAGGAAAACATGGTTCCTCAATTTAAAGTAGGAATTGTCGAAGGAAACTTACAAGACAAAGACGCTCTTATCAAAATCTCAACCCTACCAACAAAAGATGTTTTGTATTCTCAATTAATTGGTTCTTTGATGTCCCCAATGTATGGATTGGTTGGTACTCTAAATGGAAATATGCAAAAGTTATTGTTCGTATTAAAGGAGGTGAGTACACGTGGCTAATAAAATTGAAAAAATAGTAGAAGAAATTAGTAAACTTACAGTTTTGGATTTATCAGAATTAGTAACCACACTTCAAGATAAACTTGGAGTTAGTGCAATGCCAACAGCAGTAGCCGCAGCTCCAGCAGTAGCCGCAGCCGGCGATGCTCCAGCAGAAGAATCTGGTGGAAATCAAACTGTAGTAATGACAAATTCAGGCGCAACAAAGATTGCAGTTATTAAAGCACTTCGCGAAATTAATCAACAATTAGGACTTAAAGAAGCAAAAGATGCAACTGATAATGTTCCTTTTGAAGTATTAAAAGATGTAAAACCTGAAGATGTTAAGTCAGCAGTTGAAAAGTTAAAAGCAGCTGGTGCAACAGTCGAGCTCAAGTAATTGAGCTTCATACTTAAGTAATTGAGCTTAAATAATCAGAAAAGGCTTTAAGTTCAGGTGAGGTTCTGGAATTGGGTTCAATTCCGGGACCTTTATTTACTTCAATAATATAATTTTTGTGTGTACCTTTTTCTATAGCCAAATCAACTCCAGCAACGTCTAACCCAAGTAATTTTGCTGATTTTAAAGCAATTTGATTTGCTTTCTGTGTCGTACTATCTAAATTAAGAAAAACAGATGGGCCAGTTAAATCTAGATATTCAACTTTTAAATTATTGTAATTTCTTTTGAATTTTTGTTCTAATACCATAATTTTTTCTCCCATTATTAGTACTCTATATTCTTTCTCTATATCAATAAACTTTTGAAATATAAATTCTTTGTTAGACTTTTTCAGTAAACTATCAAAGTCTTTTTCACTTCTTAAAATATAAATACTTTGATTTCTTTGAGACAATATTGCTTTTGCAATTATTGGCAGACCCAAAATCTTAATTATCTTTTTTCTAGAAAAAGTTATACTTTGTTTAAAACAAAAAATAGTGTGAGGTACAGGTACTCTTTTTATCGCAAGTCTTAGTGTGCTTGAGGCCTTATCCATACTCATCCCAATTTCTCGAAATGCTGGATCAATAAATTTAATCTTTTTGTAATCTAAATATTTTGATATTGCACCCATATATCTAACATATTTGCCAGCACGACGCACAAAAACAAGGTCAAAATTAGTTATATCTGTGTTCTTTACTTTAATTTTTACTTTGCCGGGTTTGATGTTAAAAAATAAATCAGAAAAAGGATGAAGAAATGCTCTGTATTTATTTTTAGAATTGGCATTCAAGTATCTTACTAACTTTTTTTTGCTAGAACTTTTTGACTCCACCAAAACAAGAATCTTTTTCTTTTTCCTCTGCATACCCTGTAGTATATCAATAATATACGTAATATACCACATTTCCCAGTATTGCAGGGTCGGACCCTGCAATGTATAATAAATTCATGCCAGCAAAAAACATAGTTAAATTCTACCTCCCAAATTCAATTTACCATATTTATAATCGAGGTATAGAAAAAAGAATAATTTTTCAGGATGAACAAGATTATAAAGTATTTTTAAATTATCTAAAGGAATATCTCTCCGACCCCGCGTCCACTCCAAAATTGCAGGGTCGGACCCTGCAATTACGTATGAAGAATTATTTCGACGAGATTGAATTACTTGCTTTTTGTCTGATGCCTAATCACTTTCACATATTAATAAAGCAAAGAGATAAAAATTCTGTGACAAATTTTACCCGATCATTATTCACTCGATATTCAATGTATTTTAATAAAAAATATAAACGTGTCGGTTCTCTATTTCAAAGTAGATATAAAGCCACAAATGTTATAAACAAGGATTATTTATTAGACATATCTCGATATATACACAAGAATCCTCTAAAATATACTAAAAATTTAGTTGACAGTTACTCATCATATGCTACATATTTAGGTTTAAATAACACTGTTTGGATAAACAAAAACGTCGTATTAGATTACTTTAATGTAAGTACATTTATTAAAAGCAAAAATATAAAATCTTATAAAGAGTTTGTTCAAAAATTTAAATATGTAAATGAAGAGCTAGACCTATCTTCCGATGAACAATCAATCCAAGAAACATAATTACAGGGTCAGATCATGCGATGTTATCTGAATATTTATTCATCTTCGACAGCAGATTTTAACCAATCCCAAAAATCAGGTAAAAAACCTGGAGGTAATTCACCTATTCTAATTGGATCGTCTGATGCAGGAGTTTCAATTTTTTCCCTCTCATCGTCTCTATGTTCTTGCCATAATTTACCGTTTTTGAGTCTTACTTCCGTATATTTCCTGAAGTCATCTTCGGATAATACACCGTAGGCAAATGCACTAAGTTGATGAAAGAAATCATACATGCCTTTACCTTTAATTCCAGACTTGAGACCTTTGGGTAAAGGTCTATTTTCTGGTACTTTTTCATAATCAGCTATCCACTCTTCTTTCCAAACTTCAAAATCTTCTAATCTTTCTTTAGTCCACACGGCTTCCATCCCTCTCTTTGACGCTCCACGCATATATTCTGCTAACGATTTTTCTTCTGTTTCATCAATTTCCATGGCACCATACAATCCATCTAACACGATATTAAGTTTAGTTGGGTCAATAACGCCAACCTTACTTGATTGATCCATTTTCTGAAACCAGTCAGTTACGATTTCAAGAATTTCTTTTTCTTCAAAAATGTGTTTTTCAACATTCATATCTGTATTATTTTATATTATACTACTTTTTACTTTGTACATGAATATTGTAAAGTCGGTTGGGTGGTAATTTTGGCGTAGGATCACACGACGAGATAAAATCATACAATATTTTAATATTTCTAAACTATCTGAATAATAGATATTGTTTTCTTTACTATTCTTAAGAGGAGGATGGCCACCTGACATGTTAAAAGCTAATACATTAGTCGTATGAAGAAACATTGTTTTTATAGCATTTTCTCTAAAAAGTCTATTTTCTTTTTCTGTTCCGAAGTTACTATTTAACGCACCTGAACAAATTATAGTGTTGTACCTTTCGCCTTTTGGATGGTTAAAATAATCTGCTGTTTCAAGATCAAGGCTCGGGTAAATTTTCTTTCCGTTTTCAATAAATTCTGGCATAATATCGACGCCTTTATATGTTACATTTTTATACCTTTTTGCTAAGAAGTTGCCTAATTCTCCAAATCCACAACCAACATCAAGAACATTTTTGTTATCAAAATCAATCTCCGCCCAAAACTGGCGAAACCTTTGGTGTGCCGCCCCTTTGCTTTTCCATTGCAAACTCTTATGGCTCACTCCAAAATCTTTAAATTTGTTTCGATAAATATTTAATGATTTCATCTTCGACAATTACTCCACAATATTTATTAATAAGCTTCCATGCTGGAGCTGCATTTGCTTCTATCACATATTTTTCATTTGTTTTACTGTCTACTAAAATATCAATTCCACAGATATCTAAGTCAACTGTTTTAGCCGACTCTAGGGCAAGTTTTTGTATATCTTCCGGAATTATTTTTAATGTTTCTTTTGTTTCGTCTTTGTTCCATTTAGTTTGTCTAGCAATTGCCCCGATCGCTTTATCACCTACCACCAATACTCTAATTCTTCTAGCATTTGCAATTAATTCTTGAATAAAATATAGTTTATTATTGTCGATCTTTGATCGTAAAAGTTCCAACTCTTTTAAATTATTAACTAACCACACTTCTCTTGATTTTTGTCCTGTTGTTGATTTGACTATGTATGGAAAATCTATCCCATCAAATGAACCAAAGACTGTTTTTGGTATAGGAATTCCCTTCTCCTGTAATTTTCTCATCTCTAAAGCTTTCCCCAAGGAAATAGGAAGAAGATGGGCTGTTTCATACATTCTGTCTACAATCTGTATTCCATTTTGTTTTGCATAATCAACAACTAAAGTTGCAATTTCTAAGCTTTTCCCAACCATTCGAAAGTAGATAAGTTTGTATGTTTTTAAGTCATTATTCTTAAACCTTATGGCGAAGCTGGATTTCAAATCTTTTGAGCCTGAATCAAAATTTATATCAGCAAAGGAACCTTTGTCTACTAAGTCAGAAAATCCATCAAGTTTGGATACATTTCCAGATGTAAGTATTAATATTTTATGCATGTTTCACATCACCATTTTGCTTTTACTAAGTTATCTTTATCTATTGTAGGGCTTATGAGGAATCCTTGCAAATCTATCCTACCTATTAAAAACTGATATCTTAGTAATTTTCTGTCAGATACTGTTGCACGAGTTATTATTTTTCTACCTGAAAGATAAAATGTTATAGCGATCAAGGGCCTTTCTTCCTCACCCAAGGATGATAATTTTTTCCTAGTTGCTATAATTTTGTTCTTTTTTAAAAGTCCAAGTTTTCTTGCCAAACTAATATCTATTGTAGAACTCCATGCACCTGTATCTATTTTAGCTAATATTTGATTTTGTTTAGCGTTAGCATCAACTATCCCAACTTCCTCAATGGCTTTTATTGTCTTAATATCGTCATTATTTTTTACTCTATTTACAAATTTACCTGCAAACAAGGCCTTTGCAATTTTGACTCCATGTTCTGCCGTCATAACTTGTATATCATCGACTCTCTCTAGTCTTCTTTTTAAACCCTCCATATTCGCAAGTTGAATTGAAAGCCCTGGTTGTGCGTTTAATTCAATTATTTGTGGCCCTTTTTCAGGATGTAAAACAATATCTACTCCAGCATAAACCAGTCCTGAAGCTATTTGTCCTGTTACTGATATCTCTAAAATTTTGTTCCAATAGGGTATCTTAATTCCTCGTAACTTTCTAGAAGTACCAGGTTTTAGAGCTATTTCTTTGTTGTTTAATATGGCTTTAGTTGTAATTCCTGAAGCAATATCAATACCAAGTCCTAGCGCTCCTTGGTGAAGATTTGCCCTACCTCCACTTTCCTTTGTGGGAAGACGTAGCATTGCCATTACTGGAATTTTATTAAAAACAATGACACGAATATCAGGTGTTCCACGAAATGCATATTTTCTAAATGCTGGATGTCTTCCTACATATTCTTGGATAAAAGCGCTATCCGGTTCATTACCCATTGAAAAAGCACCCTCAAGAATATCTAAGGTATGTAGCTTTAAATCTTCAATCGTAATTTTTTTCTTTGACGACGTAAGCCACACATTATCAGAAATTCTTTTTTTGACTACTATAATTCCTTCGCCACCAAGTCCACGGGAAGGCTTGAGTGCAAAAGCATCAGGTAGGTCAGACCATTTAAAATCAAAAACATCAAATGCCTTGGTAAACTTTTTAAATATTATTGGATGAGGAACATTTGCATGCCTTAAAACTCTATCAGTTTGGAGTTTTGAATCAGCAATTTTTTTAGCAGCACGACTGTTGTATTTTCCAGTAAACAAAACCCCCCTAGCATTAAGTCCTAAAATTGATGAGCTTTTCATTTGCTATTAATGAGTTTTCTAAACCTGTAATATTCTGTAAATCTTAAACCAAGATATTTACCCAAGATAACATTTATTACTAAAGTTGTAAATAAACTTATCTCAGGATTATTTAACACCATTTTTTGAAACGGCACATAAGTTAAAAGAAGGTATGAAACAAGGGCTAGTATTAAAGTTTGATAAGTTAACCCAATAGCGGTCTTGACTGACTTTCCAAGTTGAATCTTTGTAAAATCCTCAACCAATAAAGTTAGTATTAAAACAGGAAAAATAGAAACGTTTATATTTGTTGTAAAAATAATTCCCAAAACACCAAATGACACAAACCATAAAATAAGTGCCATTCTTGGTAAATATTGAAGTTTTAATTTAAGTTTTCTGGTAATGAGCCTTACTACTGTAGATATTGCAACAATTACCAAAAATAAAAGTATTCCTAAAATTGGACCAATAGCTACAAAGGTAACAGCTAAAGCAGCAGGTAAAAATATACCAAAACCACGAATTCCAATAATTTGACGGATTCCTGCAATAACTGTGGCCACAATTGGCAGTAATAATAGTAGTACTATCGTATTTTCAGGCACACCTGAAGCTATCGAAGATTCAATAGCATGTCTAACAAAGAAAATATCCATA
>JAUYMM010000061.1 GCA_030699485.1 Candidatus Woesebacteria bacterium
TTTACTTTCAGGGAGAATAGATCAAATAGAAGGATCGTTGGGATCGTTAACAAAAGCGTTTAACGGGAGGGTCGTTGAAACTTACAAAATGTCAAGAATTAGTGATCCTCTTCTACTTTTAATATCATCAGATAATTTAGGTGAAGCATTTAACAGATTTTCATATTTAAAAAAAATACAGGAAGGGGATAGAAGTTTACTTAATAGATTACAAAATGCTCAAGATACATATAAAGAACAAAAATTAGATCAAGAAGATTTACAAAATCAATTAGCACAACAAAAGAAAAATTTAGATAGTCAAAAACAGCAAAAAGCCAATCTATTGGCTGTTACTAAAAATGATGAAAAAAAATATCAAACGCTTTTAGCGGTGGCGAGGGCTGAGTACGCAGCTATTCAGGGAATTATAGCTGGGCGTGGGGTTGAGACCGAAGTCGGAAAAGTAAGTCAGGGACAACGAATAGCTTCAATAATACAAGGTTCGTCGTGCAATTCTAAAGGGACACATACGCATTTTATTGTGCGTAAGGCTGACAAAAGTACAGATAATCCCTTTAATTATTTAAGCGGAGGTATAGATTACGAGAACTGTTCTGGATCATCTTGTGGAAGTAGTGATGGTGATAGCTTTAATCCGTTAGGCGCTTGGGCGTGGCCTATCAGTCCAAAAATTAAGTTTAATCAAGGTTATGGATATACATGGGCCGTACAGAACGATCCGATTATTAGACAGATTTACACCTTTCATAATGGTATAGACATCAATAGTAATTCAAATGAAGTAAAGGCTGTAAAGGCAGGGACTTTATACCAAGGAAGCTATAATGTTGGTTGTATGCTTAAATATGTTCGTGTAGATCATGACGATAGCGATCTTGATACATTATACTTACATGTCAATTATTAAATTTACATTTTTTCTAATATCTTTATTATTTTTAATTTTTCCACAAAAAGTTAATGCACAAATTTTAATAAACGAAATTTCTCCTTCAACAGATCCAGAATGGATAGAATTATACAATGAAGATGATGTTGCAATTGACCTATTTGGATATCTACTTGAAGACGGAAATTCTAGTCAAACTGATGATTTAAAATTGAATGGCACTATAGCTGCAAAAGGGTTTTTGGTCTTTACACATAGTAAAGGTTGGCTTAATGATGGGGGTGATACTTTAAAACTTTATAATAATGCTTCACCTTCAGCTATTATAGATCAATATACGTATCAAAGTATTGATTCTACAAAAAGCATTGCAAGGATACCAAATGGAAGTGAAAATTGGCAAGTAACATCAAATATTACAAATAATTCAGTAAATCCTAACCCGACACCTTCGCCTACACCACCTCCAACACCAACACCCCAACCAACAAAGACTCCAACACCAACTCCAAAACCAACTCCTACAAAAACTGCAACTTCAAAGCCCACCATAACACCAACAATTAAACCAAAAGAATCAGATCAACCAATGAATTTAATTAGTGATATAAAAATTAATGAAGAAACACCACTTGGAATGGTGGCAGGTGCATCCGTTGAAAAAAAGTTTCCTACAGTTGCTCTAATATTCATAATTTTTGGAATTGCCTTTCTAGGCTATGGTGGGTTTTTACTATATAATACAAAGCATGATCTCCAAGATAAGTCTAACCAAACTAGCTAAATTTTGGATTCCTCCAATACTTTGGGCATTAGTAATTTTTTCTTTTTCAGCCTTTACCGTGGGACATGCAACTGAAATTTATTGGAAAGACTTTTTAGTTAAAAAAACAGCTCATATTATTGAGTACGGAATACTAGCAACACTTTTATACAGAGCTATGATTAATTCAGGAGTTAATAACAAAAAAGCAATGTGGTTGGCAGTATTTTTTTCTTTTTTATATGGTATTACTGACGAATTTCATCAATCTTTTACTCCAGGGCGCGAACCTACATTCAGAGATATCGTAATAGATACTTTAGGTGCATCAATTTTTATCTTTGGTATAATAGGGAATATTAAAAAAATGCCCAAATTTTTACAAAATTTATATATCAAATATCAATTATGAGATACAATTATAAATTATGAAAGTTTTAGTTACAGGTGGAGCAGGATACATTGGTTCTTTCATGACTAGAAAATTGAAAGAAGATAACCACGAAGTTGTTATTTTAGATAATCTTTCAAATGGACACATTGAAGCCGTTAAAGATTTTAGATTAGAAAAATTAGATTTAGTTGATGAAAAACAAAAGCTAGATGAATTTTTTATATCAGAAAAATTTGATGCTGTTATTCATATGGCAGGTTTTATTCAGATGGGTGAATCGTTTACAAATCCTTCTAAGTATTACCATAATAATGTGATTGGATTTTTAAATTTGGTTGATGTAATGGTTAAAAATAACTGTAAAAAAATAATCCTTTCGTCATCTGCGGGAGTTTACGGTAATCCAATAAAACTTCCAGTTGAAGAAAATGATCCTAAAAATCCACTTAATCCATACGGAGAAACAAAATATATCATGGAAAGAATTTTGGATGATTATGACCTAGCGTATGGACTAAAATATGTGTCATTTAGGTATTTTAATGCAGCTGGTGCAGCCCTTGATGGTTCTATTGGTGAAGCTCATCCTGAAGAGAGTCATTTAATTCCCAATATCATATCAAAAGCCTTAAAAGGTGAAGAAGTAGAAATTTTTGGTAATGATTATGATACATCTGACGGAACTTGTGTTCGTGACTATATTCATGTTTTGGATTTAGTTGAAGCCCATGCAATGGGATTAAAAGTACTTGAAGAAGGTAAAATAAGTAATATATATAATATTGGAATCGGAAAAGGATATTCCAATAAAGAAGTTATTAAAATGGTCGAAAAAATTGGAAACTTAAAAGTAAATGTTAAATTTGGTCCAAGAAGAGATGGAGATGCAGATTCTTTATATGCAAGTAATGCTAAAATTAAAAAAGAATTAGGATGGAATCCAAAATATACTTTAGAGGATATTATTAAAACTGCTTACGAATGGCATAAAAAAACCACACTAAATCTATGGACAATTTAGGGCTTTGCGCCAGCCAGCTTCCTGAGCTTCCTTCTCAGAGCAAAACCAGTGTTCGCCTCTCTTTTCATCTATTTGGGTTTTAGCATAAGAACCACAACCTGGAAGATGGT
>JAUYMM010000056.1 GCA_030699485.1 Candidatus Woesebacteria bacterium
TATAACAATTGATAATACAAAAGAAGACTCACCTAGACATGCTTTGTTTTTACCAAGTGGAGGAATTGGAAATTCAATTTGTACAATGGGTACTGAAATGATGCACTATTTTTATTTGATTGATGAATATTGGGATGATGCTAAGGCCAGTGGAATTGCATGGGATGATCCTGACCTTGCTATCAAATGGCCAATCAAAGACCCAATTTTGTCAGATAGAGATAAAAACAATAAAACATTACGTGGAGCTTTTCCTGAAAAATTTACATCTAAAAGATGATGCATAAAATAAAAAAAGTATTAGTAATTGGTGCAACAGGGTTAGTCGGCTCTCGATTTATGGAGTTATCAAAGGATAAATTTGAACTAGTGGGGGTTGATGAAAAAATATTAGATATTACTGACGCCGAAGCGGTAAATATATATTTCAAAAATAATTCTTTCGATTCAGTCTTAAATTTTGTGGCAGTAACTAATGTTGACGGGGCAGAAAAAGAAAAGGGGGATGAAACTGGATTAACTTGGAAAATAAACGTAGTTGGACCAAAAAATTTAGCAGAAGAGTGTAAAAAAACGAATAGGTTTTTAGTTCAGATTTCGACAGATTTTGTTTTTAAAGGCGTAGAAGACAATGCTGGCCCATACAGTGAGGATACTCCATTACCTGATGATAATAATGGTATTGGTTGGTATGGATGGACTAAAAACAGGGCAGAGGTAGAATTGGAAAAAAGCGGAGCAAGATATTCAATAGCAAGAATTGCATATCCGTTTTATTCAGAAAAATATTATTTAAAATTAGATTTTGCAAAAAATTATTTAAAGTTGTACGACGAAGGAAAGCTCTTTCCAATTTTTATTGATCAGACATTGAGTGTACTTAATGTTGACGATTTAATTGATCCACTCGTAAAAATTTTAAACGAAGAAATTATTGGAACTTTTCATTTAGTTTCGAGTGACACCACAACTTCATTTGATTTTGTAGAATATCTTTTACTTAAAGCGAGAAATGTAAATGGGGTGGTACAAAAAGGTTCAATGAAAGAATTTTTAAAAGTAGAGGGTAGAACACCAAGACCAAGATTGGGAGGATTAAAAACTGAAATTACTCAAGAAAAACTTGGCATGAAATTTAAGACTTGGAGAGAGATGGTTGATGATTTTGTCGCCAGTCTTTAATATCTTTGTGATTTCCTGTTAACAGTACTTCTGGAACTTTTAAACTATTATAATCTTCAGGCCTTGTGTATTGTGGATATTCAGAGATCGGTGAACCGTCAACCGTGAACAGTGAATAGGATTCCTCAGTAAGGGATTTTGGTTTTATCACATTTGGTATGAGTCTTGTGACAGTGTCTGCAATAACCATTGCAGGAATTTCTCCACCTGTTAAAACATAATCTCCAATCGAGACGATCTCATCAACCAAGTTTTCATGTACTCTGTGGTCAATTCCTTCATAATGTCCACAAATTAAAACAAGTCTATCTAGTTTTGAGTACGCTAGTGCCTTTTTTTGTGTAAATTTCTCTCCACCTGCGTCTAACACTACAATTTTAGTACCCTTGGTTTTTGGTTTGACCTTAAGTGATTTCAATGCATTGTCGACAACGTCGACGCGGATTATCATTCCTGCACCACCACCATATGGTTTATCATCAACTGTTCTTCTTTCTGTTATTCCGTAATTTCGCATGTCAACAATGTTTAATTCAATAAATTTTTTATCTTGGGCTCTCCACATGATTGATTCATTCATCGGACCATCAAACATCTTTGGAAAAAGAGTAATAATATCAATTTTTAACATCTTCCTTGAATTTTAACAGTTTATATGATAATATTAAAGTTATTATATGGAAAAAAGTGATCAGGGTATAATTGGAAATCCTAAGCAGGATTTCAAACGTTTAGATGAATGGATAAAAGACGCGGTTGTGGAGAACTCTACTGGAAGAGTTAAGATAAAATTTGAAGATGGTGAAGTAGTTGGTAAATTTATAGAATTTGATCCTGAGCATGGTAATCTTAAGATTGAGAAATATATTAAATTAGAAAATGGTGGCTACGATAATACAGGTGAAATAGAAGAAATTAATATGTCGAAGAAAAGAATTGTTTCAACACATACAAATACCTCTAATTTGCAATTTTAGTCTTTGGAAAGTAATATAAGTATTTCTTTCTTCCTCTAGAGTTATAGTGATTTCCTTGTTATTATTAATTATATGCAAAAGATAATTATTGTTATGCCTGCATGGAATGAGGCAGAAAACATAGAAAAGATGGTAAAGCAACTTGTAGAGGTTGAATTTCCAAAAATAGATGCAGAAATGCATTTATTAGTTGTAGATAATTATTCTAAAGATAATACTGCAAAAATAGTTGAGGAAGCCTCCAAAAAATATAAGCAAAGCTTGCCACTTCGTGGTAAGTCTGTGCATATCATGCAACAGGGTGATAAATCAGGTCTTGGTTGGGCATATGTAAGAGGTATACAATATGCGATTAAAAGTTTAAAAGCTGATGCAGTCCTTGAGATGGATGCAGATTTTCAACATCCAACAAGGTTTATAAAACCAATGGTAGAAGCGTATTTAGCTGGAGCAGATTACGCAATTGGAAGTAGATATGTCAAAGGTGGGTCTATTCCTAAAGAATGGCAATTTTCAAGACGAGCC
>JAUYMM010000062.1 GCA_030699485.1 Candidatus Woesebacteria bacterium
AGGTTTTTTTGCTGGTTATGAAAAGGAGAATTTAAAAAATATCATAAATGGTGTTGGAATACTAGCTTGGTTATTTTTAATAATTGCCGTCTTCGTAATCTTTAGATCTATAAAAAAAGAGTATAAACATTTTATTGAAGATGAACCCCACGTTGAAAAGATTTAAATGAAAATCATTAAACAATCTAACAAAGTGATCAATATTGTAGTTAAGGCATTAAATGATGGGCAACTTGTGTTTTTAGCTTCAGAAACTGTTTACGTCGCAGCTGTTGACGCAACAAATGAAAACGCAGTTAAGAAACTTGTGACATTTAAAAATCGCCCTTTTGGCAAACCTTTTTCTGTTGGAGTAACTGACATTAAAATGGCAGAAAAATATGTAGTTTTGAATGAAACTGCAAGAAATTTATATAAAAGATTTCTCCCTGGTCCAGTAACTGTTATTTCAACAGGAAAACACAATTTAGCTAAAGGGGTTGAGGCAGAAAACGGAACTTTAGGTATTAGAATTCCTGATTACCCTTTTTTTCAGAAAGTATGCAAAAAATTAGCTAAACCAATAACTGCAACTTCTGCAAATGCTAGCTACCAAAAAAGGCCATATAAGCTTGCTGATATTTTAGACAACATTTCAAAAAAACAAAAAAAATTAATTGATTTAATGATTGATGCAGGAAAACTCCCACACAATGAACCGTCAACGGTAATTGATACAACACTTGATGATAAACCTATAATTTTAAGACAAGGTGAAATAAAATTAAAAAAGAAAAATGAAGTACTTTCAAGAAGCGGGGAAAATACACAAAATATAGCCAAAGAACTCTGGCAAAAATATGATAGTTTTGTGGGTAATCGGGCAATAATTTTTGCGTTAGAAGGTAAAATGGGCACTGGTAAAACTCAATTTGTAAAAGGGCTAGCAAAAGCAATGGGAATTAAAGAAAAAATATCATCTCCTTCATATGACTTATTAAATTCATATGATTTATTAACACACATAGATACGTGGAGAATGATAAATCCTAATAAGGAACTTAAGGATTTGGGAACAAAAAAGTTAATTCATGACAAATCTGTTCTTGCAATTGAATGGGCTGATCGTACTGTTACTGAAATTAAAAAATATTCAGAGGAAGCAATAATTATTTGGGTAAAAATTAAATATGGGAAAGAAACCAATGACAGACTAATCAGTTGGGGGATTACGTGATAATCCTAGCCATAGATACATCATGTGATGAAACTGCTGCTGCGGTAACCAGAAACAGTGAGATTGTTTCGAGTGTAATTTGGTCGCAGTCCTCTTTACATGCAAGTTTTGGTGGAGTAATCCCCAGCCTCGCGCAAAGACAACATCAAGAACGTATTGACTGGGTGGTTGAGCGTGCAATTAAAAATTGCAAATTGAAAATTAAAAATTGTGACGCGATAGCCGTCACTACAGGCCCAGGATTAGCCATAGCTCTTGGTGTGGGCATAAACAAGGCCAGAGAATTAGCAATCAAATATAAAAAACCACTTATTCCTATTAACCACATTGAGGCACATTTACTCTCTCCGTTCGTGAATTCAAAATTCGACAGCGAAGCTGGTCGAGTAATTCTAAATTCTAAATTTCCAATGTTTGGATTGGTACTTTCGGGAGGGACGACTGTTTTGTGTTTAGTAAAAGGTATTGGAGATTATGAAATGCTTGCTGAAACCGCTGATGATGCATTAGGTGAAGCTCTTGATAAAGCTGCAAGGCTCTTAGGATTAGGCTATCCCGGAGGTGCAATTTTGGAAAAATTCGCCAGGTCTGGTAATCCAAATAAATACAATCTTCCATTCCCCTTGCAAAACGACAAAGTAAAAAACAGATTTAGTTATTCAGGATTAAAGACTGCCTTTGTAAGGCTGTTTGAAGGAATTAAAAACCCAACAAAAGAAGATATATCAGATCTTGCTGCTAGTTTTCAATCCAGAGCCTTCGACCATATTCTTAAAGTTTTGGAGTATCACTGTTCACTAAAAGTAACTTCGTTACTTTTTGGAGGAGGAGTGGCCAATAACATTGAACTTAAAAAAAGACTTAGAAAACTTTGTAAAAAACATGGTATTAAACTCCATGTTCCTTATACTAATAAATTAAACGGGGATAATGCAGCAATGATAGGCGTCACCGCCTATCTGAAAAATAAAAATGTCAAAAATCTAAACTCTAAATATGGAGGTATTGAAATCATAGAATCAATTGACCGCAACCCAAAACTAAAACTATAACTTCATGATACAATAATAGGCATGGACACAAAGTATGATCACAAATTATATGAGGATAAGATTTATAAAGAGTGGGAACAGTCTGGTGCTTTTAGTCCTGTAGTCGACAAAAAGAAAAAACCATTCACCATAATTATGCCTCCTCCAAATGCAAGTGATCCATTACATATTGGCCATGCAAGAGAAGTGTCAACACAAGATATTCTAATTAGATTCCACAGAATGACAGGAGATCCAACCCTTTGGCTTCCTGGAGCAGATCATGCAGGGATAGAAACACAGTTCATTTTTGAAAAAAAATTAAGAGAAAAAGGTAAAAGTCGCTTTGATTTTGACAGAGAAACACTTTATCAAATGATTTGGGACGATGTTCAAAAAAACAAAGGTACTATGGAGAGCCAACTTAGAAGATTGGGTGCATCATGTGACTGGTCCCGAAACAAATTTACCCTAGACCCTGACATTGTCAAAATTGTCTATCAAACATTTAAAAACCTTTATGATGACAAACTTATCTATCGAGGGAAAAGACTTGTTAATTACTGTACTAAATGTGGTACTGGATATTCTGAATTAGAGGTCGAGCATATAGATCAGGAGGCCAAACTCTATTACATTAAATATGGGCCATTTGTACTTGCCACAACACGCCCTGAAACAAAATTTGCAGATACTGCACTTGCTGTTCACCCAAACGACAAGAGGTATAAAAAATATGTTGGTCAAGAAATAGAAGTTGAAGGACTGCTGGGGAATTTTAAATTAAAAGTAATTAGTGACACCTACGTAGATCCGAAATTTGGAACGGGTGTTGTAAAAATTACACCATATCATGATTTTAATGATTTTGAAGTTTGGGAAAGACACAAAAACGAAATGCCAGAGCCAAAGCAGGTAATTGATAAAACAGGAAGATTAACTGAAATTGCGGGTAAATATGCAGGGGTGAAAATTAAGGCAGCTAGAGAAATAATTGAAAACGATTTGAAAGAAATGGGGCTTTTAGAAAAAGTAACGCAAAATTATTTACATAATGTGGGAGTTTGTTATAGATGCAAAACAATTTTAGAACCAATACCTTCTGAACAGTGGTATATAAATGTCAAACCACTTACTACAAAGGCACTAAAATCTATAAAGGATGAAAAGGTAAAATTTGTTGCAAAAAAGTATGAGAAGATTGCAATACATTGGCTCAAAAATCTAAAGGATTGGAATATTAGTCGTCAAATTGTATGGGGAATAAGAATACCAGCTTGGAAAAATAAAGAAACAGGTGAATGGGTAATTACTGATGGAAAAGCTCCAAAAGGAGCAGTTTGGGAACAAGATACAGACACCTTTGACACTTGGTTTTCGTCAGGTCAATGGCCCTTTGCTACACTACAAACCACGAAGAAAGGTGATTTTGAATATTTCTACCCCACATCAGTTATGGATCCTTCATACGACATCCTGCCTTTCTGGGTAATCAGAATGGTGATGCTTGGTTTATATAGAACTAACAAAGTACCTTTTGCTAATGTTCTGCTTCATGGGTTAGTAAGAGATAAAAATGGTGTAAAGATTAGCAAGTCTAAAGGAAACGTAATAGACCCAATTGATATGGCAGATAAGTACGGTGCTGACGCACTAAGAATCGCTTTAGTTAGAGGTGTACAAGTTGAAAGTGACAATTCTTTGTCAGAAGAAAACATAAAAGGTCAAAGAAACTTTTCTAATAAAATCTGGAATGCTGGTAGGTTTGTAAAAGATTTTGATAACAGGGTAGATGACAACAAGGAATTTAATGACTATTACCAAAAGGAATTTCCAAAGAAAATTACTTTGCTTTTAGAAAAATATAAAATTGGTTTAGCGGCTGAAGAACTTTATAATACTTTTTGGCATAAATTCTGCGATATTGAAATTGAGAGAGCAAAAAAAGATGAAATAAGTTCAAAACAACTAAAAGAAGCTTTGATGGTTTTACTAAAACTTCTTCATCCTTTTATGCCTTTTATTACTGAAGCCCTTTGGCATGAATTAGGAAATAAGGATTTACTTCTAACCAGCAAATGGCCTAGTATAAGTAATGTCTAAAGATTTAGAGTATTTACTTTTTGTAAATATAATAATTATTATCTTATTACTTTCTATTTTTAATCTTCAGTTTCACAAAAAAAATGAAATTAAAGTGTTAGGTGCCGTAACAAATAATTCTTACTGGGAAGAAATGGCCATAAAACATCCAACATATAGAGATGCTTGGGTTGAGCTTGGAAGAATGGATATCGTCAAGCAGATTGATCCGAATTACTCTCAGCTTCCTTAACCTCTTCACCTTCAGCAGGTACTTCACCCTCAACAGGGGCTTCACCTTCAGCAGGTACTTCTGCAACTACTTCTACTACTTCTTCTTTAGTAGGTGGTTCAACTTTAACAACAATTGATTCCAAATCAGTTTTAATCTCTACCTTTTTATCTACCTTTAAATCTTTAACATAAATAGTTTGGTCAACTTCTACTAAAATACTTGCATCTACTATGATTTTTTCAGGTAAATCTGCAGGTAATGCTTCAACTTCTATTTCGTGTATTTGTTGTACCACAGTACCTAAGTTTTGTTTTTCTGCAAGTGACTCACCTTCTATTTCAATAGGCACCATAGCTTCTATTTTTTCAGTCAAATCAACTTGTCTAAAATCAATATGGAGATATTCACCAGATACTGGGTCGATTTGAGTGTTGCTAACCAAAACCGGTTTCCCTGCTAAATCAATGATTTGTGTTTCACCTGTCTTTTCAAAAACTTCAGTGAATTCTTTATTGTCAACAGTAATAGCTTCAGACTTAATTTTTTTCCCAAAAATATTTGCAGGTACTTTACCATCTTTTCTAAGTCTTTTAACTTTTCTTCCAAACAGTTCCCTTTTTTCTAATTTAAGTGTAATTTTCATTAAAACGGTCTAAAAAATAATCTAGCCCTAAAATTTCTGGCTAGTGTTGTATTATAGACCGAAAGGTTCCTCCCCGTCAATACAAGATCTGCTGTCCTTATATTTATTATTAAATTATCGCTCTCAGTACCTGCCTGTTTTATTATGTTTAAGTTGTATTCCCCTCCTTGAGCAAATTTATTGTCAATAATACTCCAAACAATTTGGATTCTTTTCTGAGTACTTGGTAATATTTCAAATAAAAATCCTGCTTCAATTCTTGATTCCATATCACTAAGATCATATTCAAGTTCCTTATACGTACCGTTAGTTTCATATATTCTAACTCCTGCTAATTTGGCATTTAAAGGCAATAAAATTCTGGCATAATTTTTATAAACACCAGATTTCCCAACAGCAGGACTGGCAGTGTTTTCATAAGTAACAAATAACTCATGGCTTATAATTTCTTTTGAGACAGAAAGGTTTAATTCCTGTGATCTTTTTATAAAAAAGTTTGATTTGTTTACCCCTAAATTTGCATCTACCAATGAATACCCATCATTTAAACATCGTTGCCCACAATGGGCATCTAAATTTACTTCACCAGAATAGCCTAAGTTTGAAATTGCCTCTTGGGCGTTGCCATCATGTAAATAGATTTGTAAATGTTTTCTGTCTAAACTTTGATAGATTTTTCTAAAAAGATTTAGGTGCCTATCACTTTTAAGATTCTCTATTTCAGATATAAGATTTCTTGAAAGTGAAGTCAAAATACTTGCTTTTTTGATTGAGCCGGGAAAAAATTCGTCTTCTACTTCAGATTGAACAACTTGATATATATTGTTTGAATCAATAGTTAAGCCAAAATCAGACAAATTTATAGGCCCGGTTACTTCAAGTAAATTTTTTACAAAATTTAAATCTATCGCGATTACTCCATCAACTTTTTCATTTAATTCTTTTTCTAGAAACCATTCAGCTTTGACAGCAGAAACAGAAAAGTCTGGATCCCAATTTGAGTCGCGTAAAAACCAACCTCCTTCTCCTAAGTACTTTCTTATCGGCTCAGGTGGATCTACATGGCCTTTTAATTGACCATCCGCTGTGTATACATCATTTACAACAATTTCAGAAAGTCTTCCTTTGTCAAAAGTCATTAATGCATATGAACCAATAAAACCACCTGTTGGGCGTAGCTCCATATTGTTTTGAAAGAGTACTAAATATTTTTGTGGTTTTTCATTACCTAACAAAATTGAAATTCTTGAGAAAAAGTTTTTAAGAGAATATATTTTATTTTTGTACTCCCCTATATCAATATTTCTGTTTAATAAATTATTTCTGAAAACTTTTCCTAAAATACCTCCTAATTCATTTACGTCACTTTGAAGAAAACTAATTTCTGTATGAATTTTATCTAAACTTGCAGATATGTCGTTTGAATAATATGATAAATCATATACATTATCCCCCATAATTTTATTTACAAAATCATTACTTATATTAATTAATGTTCCGGTTTCAGTTCCAAGTAATGATAATTTATAAACAATGTTTGAAGTATCATATATAAAATTATTTCCCAAACTTAAATTTTTGGCAATATTTGATACTTCTGAACTTTTATTAATTAATGATTTGGATAATTTATTATTACTAAATACTGTTTTTGACGAAACAAAAAGTAAAAGGGCTGAAGTAATAATTAATATAAACGGTATTAAATAAAGAGACAACAAAAGAATTCCAATTTTTAATAATTTTTTATATTTTATCAATGAAACTTTTTTAACAGGTTTGTTAGATAATTCAATTTCAGGAATTACCAAGCTCTTTTTAAATTTTGTATTTTTAATTGCCAATCTTAATGAAAAATCTATATCTATTGAAGCAGAATAATATAGCTCAGATAAATCTGATTCTTCTGGTGTTTCAATTATGTTTGGTCCATTAAGCGCAATTATTTGTCCTGACACACCAAATGAAAAAGTGTCTCTTACAATTCTTTCTACAAGTTTATTGATTGAATCTGGATTATTTTCTACATTATCACCTAAAACATCTGGAACAAGAAGAACTCCAAGGTTTTGATTTGTTTCAATCAATTTTAATATTTCAGAATCAGAAACAAACTTTTCATTCTTTTTTACATAGAGTGGGTGCAAAACTAATATTTTACATTCTAGATTTTTAATGTTTTGGGAAATACTTGATAATTTGTCTTTATTGTCAATTAGATTGATTATCAAATAGCTAAAGTGAGAAATATCAAAATCATGAAAATCATTAAAAATTTTTACGTCTAAATATTTCTCTCTAAATTTTTCCTCAAGCTTTGTGGAAAGATAGTTTTTTTGAGAATATATGCCAACTATTCCGTCGTAGTCTTTCATAATATATTAATTGTAGTTCACATGACCAGGTCATGCAATTGATTCCCGCA
>JAUYMM010000063.1 GCA_030699485.1 Candidatus Woesebacteria bacterium
GTCAGGTGAAGTTGGTGGGGTTTTAGACACTGTCTTAGCTCGTCTTGCTGACGATATGGAAAAGCAACAGGAATTTAAGGGAAAAGTTAAAGGAGCCATGATTTATCCCATGATAATTGTTATTGGTATGGTAATAGTTGCATTTTTAATGATGATATTTGTTGTTCCAAGGCTTACCTCACTTTATTCAGAATTTAATGCAGAGCTTCCACTTCCAACTAGAATTTTGATGGGTATTTCTGACGCTGTTATTAAATTTTGGCCTGTAACGCTTGCCTTTTTTGCGGGTGGATTCTATGGATTTAGAGCTTATAGAAAAACTATTGCAGGAAAATTAAAAACAGATGAACTCCAATTTAAAATTCCAATTATTGGACCACTGCAAAAGCAAGTTTTATTAACTGAGTTAACTAGCACATTATCTTTGATGTCTGGTGCTGGAGTATCAATTTTAGAAAGTTTAAATATAACATCAGAAGTTATGAGTAATGCAGTAATAAGTAATGCCCTAAAAGATGTTTCAATTCAAGTTGAAAAAGGTTTTCCTGTTTCCTATTCTTTTGCAAAACATCCTGATGCATTTCCTTTTATTCTCTCTCAAATGATTGCTGTTGGTGAAGAAACTGGCAAAATGGAAGAGGTTTTAACAAAAGTAAGTCACGTTTTTGAAGTCGAATCAGACCAAAAAGTTAAAACATTAACAGCAGCAATTGAGCCTATTGTCATGGTTCTTTTGGGGTTAGGAGTTGGATTTTTAGTCATTGCAATTATTCTACCAATTTACAACTTGACAAGCCAATTTTAACAGTCTAATCTTAATATATGAAGCGAGGATTTACATTAGTCGAGTTATTAATAGTTATTGGTCTTCTTGGTGCAATCGCCTTAATTGTCATTTCAGCAATTAATCCTATCGAACAAAGTAACCGTGCAAGAGATACAAAATATAAGGCTGATGCAGGTCAACTGATTGGAGCAACCGATAGATATTTTGTAACACAAGATGAATTCCCTTGGAGTACTTTTGATTCAGTTACTTATCCATCAGCTGATACTGCAGTTCCATTTGGTTCTGCTACTCTTCAGATGTATGGACTGTGTGGTGCCACATGTACAGTTGACGGTTTATTAATTGGTAATAATGAGTTAAAAACTGAATTTAGATCAAGAGATTTTGTTAAAGGTACACCGACTGTTCCAAACCAAATTTGGGTTGGTAAGGGACTTGGTTCTTCTGAATCTACATATGCTTGTTTTGTTCCTTTATCTAAATCAATTAGAGATAAGGCTTGTAATGATGGAAAGGTATATACATTGTCTGGAAGCACGAGAACAGTTGTCAGTGGAGCTACTTGTTTAGGTACAGCTACTGGTTGGTCAGCTTCTCCATATATGTATGTATGTCTACCTGAGTAGTATATTTCTTCTTGGTTTAATAATTGGGTCTTTTATTTCAGCTCTTACATATAGAATTCCTCGCGAACTTCAGTTCGTAAAAGGCAGGTCCTTTTGTGATTCATGTAAGAAAAAATTAAATTGGTATGACAACATTCCCCTATTTTCATATTTATATTATCAAGGAAAATCAAGATGCTGCAATCAAAAAATTTCTATACGTTACCCTTTAATAGAGATTTTTTCTGCAATCGGCATTGTTTTGCTATCTCCTATTCATTATTTATTATTTGTTATTTGTTTAGCAATATTTATTATAGATTTAGAACATCAAATAATTCCAGATGAATTAAGTTGGTTAATTTTGTTATTAGGGTTAATTAATTTTAGTTTTGTGAATATATTTGCAGGGTTTTTCTTCTCTTTATTACTTTTAACTTTATATCTAATAACTAAGGGCCGTGGCATGGGTTTGGGAGATGTAAAGCTTTCTATAGGATTAGGCGTATGGTTAGGATGGTTAAATGGTTGGAAATGGTTAATGCTATCATTTATAATAGGTGGAATTGTTGCCGTTATCTTGTTATTATTAAAGAGAGCTAATTTAAAAACAAAAATAGCCTTTGGACCATTTTTGATATTTGCTTTCTGGATAGTATTGTTTTTTGTAAAATGAACACAAAAAGAGGTTTAACATTAACTGAATTATTAATAGTAATTAGTATAATTGCATTTTTGGCTATCTTAATAGTTGCCTATCTTAGAAGTCAGGTTTTTAAAGGTAATGATGCAAGGCGAAAAGCAGATTTAAAAAGAATTGGGATTGCAGTTGAGGAATATGAAAAAGATAAAAATTGCTATCCCCTACCCAGTTTATTAAGTTGTAAACCAGGTAAAGGGCTTCTCCCATATCTTAATAAAATTCCCTGTGACCCCGTTACTGATGCTACTTATTTATATGACTATGAAGATTCAACTTGTCCGAAGTGGTATAGGATATATGGAAAATTAGAGAATGAAAAAGATCCCGATAGTATCTTTGGTATTGGGCCAAATAGTGCATATAATTTTGAATATTCAAGTCCAAATGCTCCAGAAATAATATCCAGTG
>JAUYMM010000064.1 GCA_030699485.1 Candidatus Woesebacteria bacterium
TCAATTCCTAATATATTTCCTTTTGAATCCTTATCAACCAATATAGTATCTGAAATTTTTACGGAATTTAAATAATTACCTTTTGCTAAGGTAAAATACAACGCGTCTATTTTTTTGTCATATTTAATTTTCATATATTTACTATATCAGATATTCTAGCTGTTCGGCATTGCAATGGGAACTAAAAAACAATCACACCCGCCGGGTGTGATGTTTTACCGAGGTGGCAATAGTAATCCACCCCAGGGGTGGGACTAACTTGGTATTGTAATGGGAACAAAAAGAAGCTAAAATACATATCTATGGAAAAATTTGCAGTTATTAGAATTGGTGGTAAACAATATAGAGTTACTGAAGGTGAAGAGATTTTGGTTGACAAACTTAATGATCTTAAAGTTCAACCAGAAGTACTTTTATTTGTAGATGGTGAAAAAATAGAAATAGGTACTCCTGTACTTAAAAAAGCAAAAGTTAAAGTAAAAGTTATAACTGAGATTGAAAAGGGAGAAAAAATTAGAGTATTCAAGTACAAAGCAAAATCAAGACAAAGAAAACACACAGGATTTAGAGCTCAACATACAAGACTTCTAATCGAAAAGATATGAGATTCAGCTAACGCTATCAAACTGATATTTTCTGGTCTCTTGACAAGCGTGAAAATGTAGTTTATATTGCTATTAAGAATTTATATAATATGTCAACACATAAAGCAGCAGGAAAAGCTAAACAGCATGTATCACCAGCCGGTAAACGGCTTGGTACTAAAGTTTCTGGTATGCAAAAAGTGGCTTCAGGTGAAATATTAGTTCGTCAAAATGGAACAAAAATTGGTGCAGGTAAAAATGTAAAAGTAGGAAGAGATCATACACTATATGCAGTAGCATCTGGTATGGTTCAATTCTCGACAAGACTTGGTAAAAAATTAGTAAATATTGTAACCAAATAAGCAAAGCTTGTTATAAAATAAAAAAATGGCAGAAGAAATAATTAATTTAGACATAAATCAACTTCAACCAAACCCTTTGCAACCTAGGGGCGCAATTACTCCTGAAAGTCTAGTAGATCTTGTTGATTCAATTCGTGAACATGGAATTTTAGAACCTTTGGTTATTGCAAAAACTCCAGCAGGATTTCAAATAATAGCAGGAGAAAGAAGATGGAGAGCCAGTAAACTTGCAGGTTTAACGCATGTTCCTGTAATTATTCGTGAAACTACTCCGAAAGGAATGCTTGAAATGGCAATTGTTGAAAACGTCCAAAGAGTTGACCTTAATGCACTTGATAGAGCCAAAGGCTTTGAAAGATTAATGGATGAATTTGGTTTAACAACTTCAGAAGTTGCAGTTAGAATTGGAAAATCAGTTGCCTATGTTAGTAACTCTTTAAGACTATTAACTTTACCAGATGCATTAAAAGATGGACTTCTTTCAGGACTTATCTCTGAGGGTCATGCAAGGGCTCTAGCTGCTATTGATGACATTGATTTGATGGTTGAAGCTTATAAAATAATACTTCGTGAAAGTGGGTCAGTAAGAAGGGCTGAAGAACTAGCAAGAAGAATGAAGGCTCAAAATGATCAAAGACCAAAAGTAAATCTACCTAAAATGCACATTGTCTCTGATGAAATCGATAACATGAAGTCAGGATTTGAAAAAGCACTTGGAGAAAAGCATCAAGTAAGACTTGCAAGAAGCAGGCGTGAAACAAGACTGACATTTATATTAAAAGGGTCTCTTGATGAAACAGAAAACACACTTCAATTAATTTACAAAGCTGTAGCTAGTAACTAGGTTTTGGAACAAGACCAGATAGTTTCATTGGCCAATAAATAACCCAAGCTTTTCCAGTTATTACTTTTTTTGTGACAGGTCCCCAAGCTCTTGAGTCAGATGAGTGAGGTCTGTTATCTCCCATGACAAAATAATTTCCATCAGGAATTTGATATTTCTCGCCTTCAGAAAGAAAACTCCCAGGATATGAGTTTACTTTAACGTAATTTTCTTTTAACTCATTATCATTAACGAAAACTTTACCATTTAATAACATAATAGTATCTCCAGGAAGTCCAATTATTCTTTTTATAAACTCATCTTCAGATATTGGTGGTGTAAAAACGATAACATCACCTCTTTTGGGATCGTCTTTATAATAACTTACCTTTTCAGTTAAAAGATATTCACCATCAGGAAAACTTGGTTCCATTGAAGCACCCTTTATTTTATGAGGCCTTAAAATTAATAGGTATACAATTAAAAATATTCCAACGGCCAAAACAATGACCTCCAAAATATCCATAAAAAAAGCTCCAAGACGTTTAAACATATATATCATTATAGTTACAGTTGAGGTTCTTGTGCAATGATTAAAATTTAAAGATTAAAATAAGAAGAAGTAAAATTAATTTCTTCACCAGCACTTGAAAGATTAACTGATTTATCTGGCAGGTAAACAAAATTATCAAATGGTTTTCCGGTATTTAATATTGTTACTGGTACATTTGTTTTTTCTTCAACTTGATCAATAAGTTTACGAATTTTTTTAGTAACTCCATCAATATTTTTAACCCCATCTATTTTAGGGTCATAGTGTTCACAAAAAGTCAGAGCTATTTGAGTTGCTCCATTTTCCATACACGCATTTGCCAGCATTTCAAAATCAATTGACTCAGCTTTTCTTCTAAGTTTTCCTTTTATGGAACTAATTTCTTCCAAACCTCTATTTTTGATTTGTTCCGTAGTTATTTCAACAGAAGACCCCATAGAACCTTGGCCCTCACGTGATGGCATTGTTTTAACACAAAGGACAACATCTTTTAGATAAAATGGATTTGCCCCTACGTCAGCCAAAGCCCCTGCACTTGTAACATCTTTGGATGTGCAGTTAGGATAATCAATTGAGCTTAAATTTAGCCCCCAACCTTGGGAATCTTCGATAATAACTGTATCTGTAGGTGCAGTTCTATTGATTTCATCAGCAACGTTGGTTAAAAAAGGATGTAATATATCCAAATCTCTTGCCAATGTGGCAGTTCTTAATATGTGTGCCGATCGAGCAAAACCACTACCACTTAATGTTGACCCGATACCTTCAACAAATCTTTTACTTGTATTTTCTGCCGCTACATGTTCTAAAGAGACAATCGGACACATAGAATCAATTTTTACACGATCTTTAAGTCTATATTTTCCAATTTCATGAAGTAATTTATCAGGATCTACTGCAACATTACGACCAACTCTTATCTGAGCATTTGGAGATAATATCCATCCAAGAGGAAGTTGATTAACTCTTAAATAATGTTCTTTACCCTCAACCTGAACAAATATTCCATGTTCAGCATTAGGACCTACTCCTGCTTTGACTACCAATGGAGCGTTGTGTAGACGAGCAAGGTGAGAAGAGACTGCTCCTTTTGCCTCGTCTCCATATTGACCTCCGACTACTGCGACAATATTACCTTGATATTCTTTTCTTATTTCTTTCATTTTTGCATTATAACATCATGCCAGCCATTTTCTAGTTTTCCCATTGGGGAGACTCTAACAAATTTAGCATTTTTCCAAAGTTCATTTATATCTATTGCTCCTGAATAGCTAAATCCAGATCTTATATTTGCTGTTAATTTTTCAACTAGTTTTAAAAGTGAGCCTTTATAAAGTACTAGAGATTCAATTCCTTCAATATGGGAATTTGATTCCTGTTTTGTTTTTTCAGCTAGTGATGTTGAAGCATTATAGACTTTATATTTTTTACCATCTTTATTTACCAATTGTCCTGGAGCTTCATCACATCCTGCAAAAATATTGCCTGCCATGACAGCAGATGCACCTGCAGCCAAACCCTTAACAATATCTCCTGATGTTTTAACGCCTCCATCTGCAATTATGAATTTTTTATGAAGTCTTGCAGACCTTGCTGACTCAATAATGGCTGTAATTTGGGGAACACCTGACCCAGTTTCAATCCTTGTTGTACAAATTGATCCTGGACCTATACCGACTTTAACACAATCGGCACCAGCTTTAAACAAAGCATCAGTTGCTTCAAATGTTGCAGAATTGCCTGAAACAATATCGACGTTATCACCAAACATTTGTTTTAATTTAGTTGTTGCATCAAGAGTTTTTTGCATATGACCATGAGCAACATCTATAAATAAAATATCAACTCCTGCTTTAACCAGGGCTTCTGATCTCTCAACGATTCCATTTCTAGCACCAACTGCAGCTCCAACTAATATTTTTTCTAGTTTAACTTTTTCAACTTCGTTGGCTTGTAAGTCAATTGACATAAATCTTGGAATTACACCAAGCCCACCTAGTTTACCTAGTGCAATTGCCATTTTAGAATCTGTTACATCACTCATGTTTGCAGAAATAAGTGGAATATCAAGAGTTACTCTTGGACTAATCTTGGTTTTTAGCGAAACATCATTTCTACTATTGATATTTGAATACTGGGGTACTAGAAGAACATCATCATATGATAGTGCTAATGGTATGTTGTATATATTTTCTGACACAACATAAGTAAGATTATGTCAGAGTGGATACGATGTCAAGACATGATTTTGGCAACAAGTCCTTTATATTTTCTCGTAAAATTTTCTGGTAGCCCATCTCCATCAGATTCTAAATTCATTCCACAGCCACCAACCCAAACATCACTGATTTGTAGTGCAACTAAAGATCTGGGTATAATGATTTGGTCTTGTATTCCAATTTTCTTCGTTAAAAAAATAAAAGAGGCATTAGGGGCATCGTTCAAAATGTCTTCGGCAGTTCCACCACCATCTAAAATATCATCAATTACGCCAATTCTTTTATCTCTTAAATAAGACGGGACTGGAATTGTAATTTTACGATCTCTATGATATTCAATATTTATAATTTCCCCTTGATAATTTTTTAATTTAGCTAATGATTTTGCAAAATACTCGCCACCTTTTAGGTTAACAACAATTTTATCAAACCAATTTAGGTTAACTTGCCACGAAAACTGTTCTATAATCTTATCCATAACATGAGGTTGAATATATTCATAAACAGGATGACAATCTAGTTCAAAAATTTTAGGATTTTTTGGAAACTCAAAAAACGGGGGAGTGATTCTAGGTAAATTGTCGCGCCTCTCTATCATATATCTTTACTTAATATACGATAGCGCAATCAATGTCAAGGTGTAGTAAACTATACTTAATGTTTGGGCGCTTGGTCCAGTGGTAGGGCGCTTCGTTCACATCGAAGAGGTCATAGGTTCGATCCCTATAGCGCCCACAAAATAAATATGACAAATTTAGAAATTGTAACTTTATTACAAAGAATAACAGGAATAACTGCCTTTGCTCTTTTAACTTTGCAAATTTATTTAAGTTCAAGCCATAAATTCATCAAATATCATAAGTTAAATGGAATTTTGGCATATACTTTTGTATTTCTTCATCCTGTACTAATGATTTTTTTTAGATATTTTTTATATCAAAAAATAGACCCATTTTATGTATTTACTGATGTTTGTTTACTTTGTAACAATGTTTATGAATACTACATAAATTTCGGCAGAATTGCATTTTACGCCGTAACAACGGCGATTATTGCTGTTAAATTCAGGACTGTTAATGATTGGTTAAAAATTCATTGGAGAAAATTACATATGTTAAATTACGTTGCTTTTTATGCAGTTTCCATACATGCATATAAATTAGGTACAGATTCTTCAACTAAATTATTTATTTACTTTTTTTGGTTGGCTCAGGCAGTAGTCTTATACCGATTATTATTAGTATTAAGAAAGAAGCAAGGCTAATTAAAAAGATATCTACTTTATCTAATTGTTTAGCAGTTGTCTTTATAGTTTCAATATTTTTACCAAGTACTTCCATTTTTTCATCTTCCTTTTCTTCTTTTTGAGTTTCGTAATATACATCTTGATAGACAATATATTTTTTGAAAATATCACTACCTAGAACTTGAACACTATTGTTTTGTGTATCGCTTACAATTGGTGGACCAGCTTTTGATAAAGTTCTAAAAGTATTTTCATTACCAATTGACACAGGAGAACCTTCAGAAATAACTCTGTAATAATATAGAGTATTACTGTTAAGCCCAGTAATAGTAACTGAGTGGGAGGTTACTTTTGGAGATTCATTATATGTACCTGTTGAATATGCATATCCATAATTAGGAGCACTTCCTGATGAATCATGTGAGACGATGTCATATATAACTCTACTTGTAGAAAGTTTATCTGTAGTCCAAGTAATCGTAGCTGTGCCATAAGTTGACGAAACACCATTTTCACCAGAAATAGTAGCTAAGATATCAATGCTGTTTGTTCCACTATTTTCTTTTGTGTAAACAATATCATAAGTATCAGTGCCATCAGATAATAATGTTTGGCTAAAGGAATTTTGA
>JAUYMM010000066.1 GCA_030699485.1 Candidatus Woesebacteria bacterium
ATACCTAATAATTATTTTTTGATTGTATCTAATTCCTTTATAATATTGGGCATATTCCTCTGATTTGGGTTCAAATCCATTAATGTAAATTGATTCTCTTAAAGGATGAACAATTTCTTCTAAAAAAGTACTTTTTGTTTGATCTCTAATAAAAACAGGTGCATCTTCAGGTGGATAATTAAGTCTTGGTGTATAAATATTAAATCCACGATTGAATTCTTGCTCATAATGATTAATTACCTCCGCTCTAGTTAAGTTTGTGTAATACCCCCTTCTTAAGGGATCTTCAACATCTGCAGGTTCAAAAGATTGAACTGAGCCATTAAGTGGTTGTGGAAATTCAGGGCTTTTAGGAAGAATGTAAATTAAAAGAAATACAGAAATTAAAAAAAAGAATAGCCTTAACAATTTATTTATCATTACTGGAAAAGTCTTGCCCTTCCAAGGCGGTAATTTGGATTATTGTTTTTTCTTTCCCCTATTAACTTTGCAGGAACACCTCCAACGATTGTAAAAGGATCAACATCTTTTGTTACTACTGCTCCACCAGCAACCACAGCCCCTTTTCCAATTTTAACTCCTGGCATAATTGTTACTCTTGGTCCAATAAAAACATAATCGCCAATTTCAACTGGAGCAGTTATTGCAGAAAAATCCTCTTTTTCTAAATCGTGTTCTGAGTTATAGATCATCACAGAAGATGCAATATCAGTATGACTACCAATAGTAAGTTTATCTCTACCATCTAAAAAAGCATGATCACCAATAATAGTATCTTCACCTATCTTAATATTTTTTGGATCATAAAAATTCGCCCACATATGGAAAGTTGAACCTTTTCCAATTTTGATTCCAAAAAATCCATATTTAATATTTCTAATAGTGTGAGATGGAACATGACCAATCCACCTAAGAAGCATCAATTTAAAATCTAGTAAATAGTTAGATAATCTATTTATTATTTTAGATGATGCTTGACTGATTGTTAATTGTTTACCGTTTTTGTCGTATAGCATTTTCAATTACTTCTAATGTCTTCTTTGAGCAATTTTCCCAACTAAATTTCTTTGCTTGTTCAAACCCTAAGTTTCTTAAACTATTATATTCTTCTTTGTTCATTTTTAAAACTTTTTCTATCGCGTTAGCGACGCTTTCAGTATTATTTGGATCTACATAAACACCAGCATTTCCAGCAACTTCTGGCAAACTACCGACATTTGAAACAACAACAGGAACACCACAACCAAAGGCAGATAAAATATCCAGTCCAAAACCTTCCCAAAAAGAAGGTAGAACAAAAAGTTTAGATCCGGCAATGAGTGTTGGCTTTTCTTCTTCTTTTATAAAATCTGTAAAGATAACTTTATCGGTAAGATCTAAATCTTTAACCTTTTTATAGATATCATCAAACATCCATCCTTTTTTACCTGCTACAACAAGCTGTGGTAAATTCTTAAATACCTTTTTACTTTTTAATGAGAGTAAAGCATCTAGCAAACCTTCAATGTTCTTAGATGGCTTCAGAGTGCCTAGGAAGAGTATGTAATCATCTACTATAGAGTACTTGTTTTTTACCTGTCGCACAAGATTTTTGGATGTGCCTAATCTGAATTTATCTCTATCATATCCCAAATGAGTAACAGTTATTTTTTTCGAAGCGAACGGGTAATGTCGTACAATATCATTTTTGCTAGCTTCTGATATAGTTAAGACCTGTTTTGAGGCAAAAATAGAAATAGCAGTCCAGTACTTTAACTGCCAAAGTACCTTTTTTTCAAATTGGGTCGTGTTTTCGAGATAACCAAGGTCCATTATCGAACAAACACGAGGAATCGTCAAAAATGGTGCAGTGTAGTGACTTGGAGAAAATAAAACATCTATTTTTTCTGGGTTCTTTAAAAGGTGTGGTGTGAGCTTTGTAATAATCCACACGCCTCGTCCATTAATTACTTTATATTTAAAATAATTAGATTCTTTAGGTAGATCAAAAAACGGCTTATTTTTAAGATAGACTATAAGATTATGTGGATTCGGTTTTTTTTCGTTTTCTTTCTTTATACCCCAGAGCATTTCAAAGGCATATTTATTTACCCCCACCCTATCTTCTACATTCGCTTCATTTCCATCAATACCAATATTCATAAATTAACTTTCTATTAAACTTGCTCTATGTGTCAATATATTTCCCCACGTCATCAAGTTTTCAGCATTGCTTTGTAGTTTACTTTTCATCATTGGGTAAACATCCATAAAACTTAACCACGTTGGTTTAAATTTACTATTTAAATTTTGGATGGTAGAGATATACCCATCCGTATTTATTATAAAAACTTGTATCTTTTTTTGATTTTTTTCAAAATCATCAGCAACCCAATTACCGATACGATTAAGGTTCATAGCTATATCCATTATTGTTTGCTTATTATCTGTCATTTTATAACCTTTAGGTTGGATCTCAATATTTTAATTACAATATCATCAAACTTTTTTCTGATATCAATAGATAAAATATCTCGACTAGGATTATTTTGATTAGGTCTTAAATTTATCATTGAGTTATAATCAATCTCTCCTGTTTCAATATCCATTCCACCACCACACAAATTTGATTGTTTTGAACCACTTTTTAGAAGTTCTTGTTCTTCATCAACATGCCTATCAGCTCCTGCACAAAGTATTTTTTTTTCAATGTCCACCACAACCTTTATGTAGCCGTGGAAATGTTCAGAAATCAACTTAATTTCTTCTGAAGTAGCCTTGGTGCTCAAAGTTATCATTGTTATATCTAGATTGTATCATTGACGAAGAATTAAATCAGTATTATTATGAATATATGACAAAGAAAGATAAGCAAAGCTTGGCAGGCATTGCCAGTAAAAAAGAAATAATTGACTTATTTAACCAAGGTATTGAGGAAGTAATCTTGCCTGCTCTAGAAAACTTAGCATCTAAAGATGATGTCAAAACTATTCGAGATGAAATGGCAACAAAAGACGATATTCAAGACTTGCAAACTCAATTAGACAGCATCGAAAGAAAAGTCGAAGCAAACCAGTTACGGTCAGATCAACATGGACAGGATATCGAAAAAGTCAAAAAACACTTTGCCTTCGCCTAAATTATCTCCTTGTATACTTTTAATGTTTCTTCTGCAGTTTTTGTCCATGAAAATTCAGATACGCGTTTTAGGCCTTTTGCAATTAAAGTTTTAGGTTTACTGATTGCTTCCTCAATTCCACTTGCAATTGAATTAATATCATATGGATCAACCAAAATTGCAGCCCCACCTGCAACTTCTGGCATACTAGATATGTTTGATGTAACAACAGGTACTTCACAGTTAAATGCATCAAGGATTGGAACACCAAATCCTTCATACAAAGAAGGGAATATTAACGCCTTTGAACCAGTCAAAAGTGCTTTCAAATCAAAATCTGAAACGTGACCTAAAAATCTAACTCCTCTTTCATCTTCCAACTTAGTATTAATTTTTTCTCCTACTATAATTAATTTTAAATTTTTCCCAAATTTAGAAAGATGATATGCATCAACAATTCCTTTGATGTTTTTCCTAGGATTAACTCCAATTGCAATTAAATAATCTTCACGAATAGAATATTTCTTTTTTACTTCCAAAACTTCATCACCAGTAGCTTTTCCAAGGTTAGGAGCCTCATAAATAACTCTAATATTGTTTTCTTTAAATCCTAACTCCAAGAGATCATTTTTTGTTGCAATACTTGGAACAATAATTCTTTTTGATTCCTTTAGAATCCACTTAAGCCGATGTTTATGTGTTTCAACGATTATCTTTGGTGTAATTTTGGAAAATTTTAAAGCCACAAGATCATGAATTGTGGTTACTTTATTTTTTTTAGATGGCGGTTCCGCCCAATCAGAAGTATGAATTAAATCTACATCTCCAATTATCTTTTCAATTGGAAAAATATGCAATCTGTTCCAAATCAAATCTGCAAGTCTAGGGGGGATAGGAAAAACTTTCGTTTGAGGAAAAAAATTTAAAATATCTTGTTTCCTACGAAGACTTCCAGCATATAAAACATATTCATTTTCAGAATCTATTTTTAGTAGATTGCGAACCAAGTTCTCCCTATAGTGGGATACTCCAGTTCCATAGATAATTTGTGACAGGTCAATTGCTATTTTCATATTTATACAGTAGTACACCGTTGAAGTTAACTTCTGATACCTTATTATATCCTAAATCTTCAATGTATTTTCGAGTACTATCGTTCTTGTCAAAAATCTCCCAAACATATCTTGATAACCAAATTGTTGTATCATCTTTTGATATTTGTTCTTTAGAAATAATATTTTTTCCATGAGATTCAGCTTCGCTATAATATATTAGTGCTTCTTTCTGGGAATTTACAGGAAAAACTATTTTTTCATCAGCAATTAGTTTTGCAACACCCCTCCAATCCTCTCTTTGAAACCTAGAATCAAATAGATAAAATCCAGTAGATAATAAGTTTATAAACAGAATAATAATTATAAATATTTTACTTGTGCTCTCTGAAAGCAATAAGTAAAAGGCAGGTAATATAAATAAATATCTAAAATAAGTTAGGGTAGGAATAAAAAACGATAATAATATTCCCAATAATAAACTTAATCCAAACCAATACCAATTGAGTTTATTTCTAGCTTTTCCAATTATGTAAATAAAAATAATTGAGATTACGAAAATAATTATTGCATATAAAAGTTTATTATCAAAACTAACTCTACCAATCATGAATTTAGTAGGGATTAAAGCTACATTTTTAAAAGTTACAGGCCCCAATAGATTCCACCAGGCACTTTCTCTTATGGACATTCCTGCAGTTAATTGTTTTGTTAAAATTGGTAGCCACACTAAAAAGGTAATGGCAAGTGGAATAGTAGAATAAACTAATTTTCTTGAACGTTTGTACAGGAAAAGAACTGGAAGTATTAAAAGTGAAACATAATCAGTTAAAAAAATAAGTGGTAATAAAATAGAAAACTTTAGCCAATCTCGCTTTATAAAAGTTAAAACTAAGTAACTAACTAACCAAGTAACCAGTCCGTACATTCTTGCTTCTTGTGAATAATAGACATGAAGTCCAGATGTAGCCAAAAATAAAGCTGGCAGAAGTGGATATTTCAGTTTGATCTCTTTTGCTATTAGGTAAACAACATAAATAGTTAATAGACCAAAAATAACCGATGGAATTCTAAGAGCTACTTCGCTATATCCAAAGACTGTAGACCATAAGCTGATGGCCAAATAGTATAATGGTGGATGAAAATCAGCAGGCATAAACCTAGTAAAGAAATCATAAATTGGCATTCTAGCAACCAAAGCTGTTGTTGCCTCATCAAGCCACAAAGATTGATTAAGACTAATGACACGAAGTAAAAAAGCAAATATTAAAACTGTAATTATCATTTTGCACCATTTTTGGTAAACATATAACTAATTATTCCAACAAAAACACCAAAATCATATACTAACTTAAAAACAATAAAAGCATATAGCTTATAGTCTATGGCATATAGCAACCCCAACACAATCGAAACCGGCAGTGAGCTTCTAACAAGTGCAATCATATATCCTAAAGCATATAACTTATACCTTCTCTTTCCTACCCACTTTGCATGATTATAAATTTCATTTAGAGTTTCTGGATTTTTGTGGTAAAAAATAGCTTTCTCTGCAACTGTAGCCTCATATCCCAATTTTTCTGATAAACTCCAATCATCATTGTATCCACCTGCAGTAAAACCGCCTACTTTATCAAACTCTGATTTTAA
>JAUYMM010000073.1 GCA_030699485.1 Candidatus Woesebacteria bacterium
AAAAAATACATTGATAATCAAAGAGAGTTTAGAATTATTGCTGACCATCTAAGAGCTTCAGAAGCTTTAATTAATGCTGGTGTTGTTCCTTCAAACAAAATGCATGGATATATTTTAAGAAGATTAATTAGGAGAATTGCAACCAAGATTAAAGATGTAGATAAAATAACTGATAACGTTATTATCAAAGAAGAAGTTAAGAGGTTTAAAGAAAGTCTTAACAATGGTTTAAAAGAAATTAATAAAATTAATAAAATTACAGGTAAAATTGCATTTGATTTATATCAATCATATGGTTTTCCACTAGAACTTACTGTCGAGTTATTTAAAGATAAAGGACAAAAAGTAAACCTTGATGATTTTAAAAAAGAGTTTGAAAAACATAAAGAGGCTTCAAGACCAACATCAAGGGGAATGTTTAGGGGTGGGCTTGAAGACCATGGTCAGGAAACAACAAAACTTCATACTGCTACACATTTATTGCATACAGCACTCCGAAAAGTCTTGGGGGATACTGTTAGCCAAAAAGGAAGTCATATTACAGCGGAGCGCTTAAGATTTGATTTTTCATACTCTGAAAAATTAAACGAAGATCAAATTAAAAAAGTTTTTGACATGGTAAACCATGAGATTAAAAAAGATTTACCAGTTACTTTTATAGAAACAACACCTGAGGAAGCAATTAAAATGGGCGCGCTCCATTTCTTTGCAGAGAAGTATGGAGAGAAGGTAAAAATGTATTCTATTGGTGATTTTAGCCGTGAGATTTGTGGTGGACCACACGTCACTAGCACAAAACTTGTTGGAGATGTTAGAATGATTAAGCAAGAGAAAATTGGTAGTGGAATAATACGAATATATGTTGGACTTTCTGTCAAAACCAAAAAATGAAAAGGAGAATTTTTGGGCTTTATTAATCGAGCCTGAATGGATAAGTTCTGCAATTTGGCAAATTACAGATGGTAAAGTTGAGATTGTAAATACTTCACCTGCCACAAGATGGGAAGATGATTTAACTGAAGCTGTTGATGTATCTCTTTCTGCTTGTACACAGAACTTTCCTGATGATGTTCCAGATCCTACAAAAACAGTGTTTGGAGTTCCAAATACATGGATTGAAGGTGGAAATATCAAAGAAGAGTATCTAACTAAGTTAAAAAAGATTTGTCAAGATTTGTCTCTAATCCCATCTGGTTTTGTGGTTTTGTCAGAAGCTATTTCCCATTATATTAAACAAGATGAAGGAACAACATTATCAGGAATAGTTGTTGGAATTAGTAACGAAACGTTAGATTTGTCAATTTTTGATACAGGAAAATTAGCTAGCACAACGAGTGTTCTTCGTAGTGTCTCAGTTGAGGATGACATGAGGGAAGGATTAAGCCGTTTAAATGAAGGCTTGGAGAATTTTCCATCTAGAATTATTTTATTTAACCAGAAAGAACAAGAATTAGATGAAATTAAAAATAATTTAAATAATATAGATTGGAACAATTCTAAGTTTATCCACCCACCTAGAATTGAAATATTTGATCCTAGTAAAAAGATATTAGCAGTAGCTTTGGCAGGAGGTTCTGAAATTGGAGATGTCAGTGGAATGGTAGAAACTAAATTAGAAGAATTGCCTGTAGAAGAAATATCAAATATTGAAGAACCAAAAGATATGGTAGCTGAAGATTTAGGATTTGTTGTGAGTAAAAAACTATCACTTCCAAAACTACCTAAGTTACCTAAATTTAACTTTTCACCTGGTGGTAAACCGTTAATATTAGGAGGTAGTTTAATATTAATAACTTTAGTCATAAGTTTTATTCTTTGGTGGTTTTTACCAAAAGCTACTGTCACGATTTATGTTTTACCCAAAAAACTTGAGGAAAACATCTCTCTTAATTTAGATAAAGATATAAAAGGAGAAAATGTTGATGTTAATGTTAGTGGTGAGAAAACAAAATCAACAACAGGAACTAAAACTGTTGGAGAAAAAGCTAAAGGATCTGTTAAATTGCAAAATGGTACGGCTTTTCCAATAAATTTGCCTATCGGAAGTGTTCTTGTTTCCTCAACTGATCTTAAATTTATAACAACCAAGTCTGCTTCAATTTCAGGAGCTTTATCACCTAGTACTCCAGGAACTACAACCATAGACGTGGAAGCGGGCAGTATTGGTTCAGAATATAATTTAGCCAAAGATGAAGTATTTAAGGTTGGTAATTATCCAAAAGCAGAATTTGATGGTACATCAACTGATAGTTTTTCTGGCGGATCAAGCAAACAAATATCTGCAGTTAGTAAGGAAGACAAAGAATCTTTATTAAGTGATTTAACAAAAGAGCTAGTAGATGAAGCTGGGTTAAAGTTAAATGAAATGATATTGTCTGAAGATTATTTAGTCGAATCTTCGCTTGTAACTGATACAACAAATGAAGATTTTAGTAATAAAGTTGATGATGAAGCTACTTCTCTTAAATTATCATTAACACTTAATGTTTCTGGATTAAAGGTTTTAAAAAGAGACTTAGCTAACATATCAAAAGAGAAGTTAAACGATAAAGTGCCGTCAGGATTTGTGTTAAAAGACGAGCAACTTGCATATGAATTTATAGCTAATGATAATGATGGTTTTGATGTTAGATTAATTGCCAACTTACTTCCAAGTATTGATCCAAATGAAGTTGCTAAAAAAATTGCAGGTAAATATCCAACACTGGCAGAGGATTATTTATCTAATCTGGCTGGATTTTCAAGGGCTGAGTTTAGATTAAAACCATTTCTTCCTGGTAAACTTGGCACTTTACCCCACATCCCAAAAAATATATCGATTGAATTTTCTGCAGAGAGATAATTAATATAATATGAACTTATTAGGAATTGATTACGGAAGAAAGAAAGTAGGACTTGCTATCTCTAGTGGGAAATTGGCAGAACCGTTGAAAGTGATTAGGTATAAAGACGCTAGCGCGATAAGTGAGCAGATAAAAAAAATAATTGAACAAGAAAAAATAGAAAAAGTAATAGTAGGGATGTCAGAAAACGAAATGGGCGAAGAGATAAAAAAGTTTGCGAAAATTTTTAATGCAGAAACA
>JAUYMM010000076.1 GCA_030699485.1 Candidatus Woesebacteria bacterium
TCATGGATTTGTTACTTTGTAATTACATGTCTTACCACAGTTTGAAGATCCTCCACAAGTCACATTGCCTGTGCCTTGTTCCAAACTTGTACAAATTTCATACCCTGATGCAGTAATTGCGTAACGATATAGATTTGTCACAATAGGATCTGAAGGTATTAAAGAAATGTATGTATTAGCTACAGCACAAGTTGAAGGTGTTCCTAAACCAACAAGTGTTGCACCCGCAACAATTTTTGCAGTTACGGGGTATGCATTACAATCTGCTTTATATATTTCCAAGCCTGATTGAATAAGTTGTAAGTCAGATTTACGTCTAGCATCTCTTGCAGCTTCACGAGCTCCTGAAAGACCAAAAATTGAAACAGCAATTAAGATTCCTATTATAGAAATAACTACTAGTAATTCAATCAATGTAAAACCTTTTTTCATATTGGGCATGTTATTGAACTTGGTGCACTTGTACTAACATATTCTCCTGTCTTTCCATTTGAACAGACTACCCAAAAAGTACCAGTTTTATTTTCTAAACTACTCCATATAACATAACCGATTCCATCTCCAATATATTTATACTGTAATACAGGATCTTTAGGATCTGCGGGGCATGTTCCAATTGCTAACGCTGTACACACAGTACCAGAAGAAATAACAGTTGATCCTGATATTGGATAATTACCATTATTTCTATTTGCGTACCCTTCAATCGAAGTCTGATATTGTTTTAAATCTGATTTTCTAGTTGTATCTCTTGCTTGTTTCTGTGCACCGCCAAATGAAACCAGTGCTAAAGCTGCTAGAATTCCAATCAAGGAAATAACAACCAGCATTTCAATTAAAGTAAAGGCTTTATTATAACGTTTACGTTGATTCATAATCATGGTTTGACTTCATATTTATATCCACTAGTACATGTTGCGTCAGCAATTCCTTTATCATCGCTAGGGTTCTCAAGACAGGATTTAAGGGTATAGTCATCTGAATCAGTGTATGTATAAACATATGATTGACTAACAAGCGGGTCTGCAGGAAGAATATTCATGTACGGAGTCCAAGCAGATCCCCATGCAGGTAGGACTGAGGCAATAGGGTAACCACCTTTATCATTATAATAAAGTCTTAGAGCTGTTTGTATATTTCTTAAATCCGATTTTCGTGTCGCATCCCTTGCCCGTTCTCTGGCTGAGTTCATATTCGCAATAACAAGTGTTGCCAAAACACCAATCAATGAAATTACTACTAATAGTTCGATTAATGTAAAACCTTTCTTCATAATTTTATTTTACTCGCTTGCGTTAGTGTTTGCACTGGTTATTGCAAAATTAGGGTTTAGTGCACAATTTGCATCTATACAATCTTGATCTTGACTATTTTCAAGTCTGGCGAAAAGCTGAAACTTTTGATTTGAAGAAATTGGAACAACTCTATATGTATATGTTCTATCACTAGATGGATCAATTGGAAGTGTCTTAAAATAAATTGTTTTACCATCTGTAAATTGAGTTCCAAAGGTAATACTATCAGGATATCTTCCATAATCTGCATAATAAAGCTCTAAAGCGTTTGAAGTTTGTTTTAAATCTGATTTTCTTTGCACATCTCTGCCTCTCATTTGGGCAGTAGTAAAACTCACCAAGCCAATAGCAGCCAAAACGCCAATAATTGACATGACTACTAATAATTCAACAAGTGTAAATGCTTTTGTCATCTAGTTCCCTCTTCCATAATTACATATTTTTGTACCACATTGCAAATTTTTTGCTGCAATTGCTGGTGTATACTCTGCTTCATTTTTCCCTTCAAGAGAGATGTAGAATATATATTTTTGCCCAGTTGATTCATAGTAATAACTTAATCCTTTTTTATAAGACGGGTCTTGTGGCATAAAATTATCATTTTCAAAATAAGATTCTCCCCAAAGACAGGGGATAGCATTTAGGGGATAGCCAGATATAGGGTCGCGAGCCACTTGACTATCAAAACAGCCAACTATTTGACCATAATCAGTTGATGCAGGATAAATTCTATATTTTTGATAATATGTATCAAGTGCATTTTGAATTGCTGAGATATCATTTTTCCTGACACTATCTCTACCTTTTCTAAGAGAAATTAACATATTAGAATAAATTACCGCAAAAAGAACTAATAATATAATTATAATTGTTTTTGTTTCATTTTTGCTAAAAAATTTCATTGATTCCACGATTTACATTCAAACTCAGGATTTACACATTGTCCATAACAAGTAGAGTTTTGATAATTGGGATCACAAATTGGCCCTGGTCTTGCTGGATCCCAAGTAATTGGCGTACAAGCTCCACTTTTACAACCATAGAAATTGTCTACTATAATAGGACTACCGGTTGGGGCAGGCGTACCTCCACTGGATATTATTTCTGGAGCATTTGGACTTGAATATTCAAAATTATATGCACTATTTGGCCCAATACCAAAAATACTATTCAAATCTTTTTCATTTTCTAACTTTCCATATATCCTATACCACTTTGGACAAGTTGAATCTTCATAATCATACAAATAAGTAGCATCAGTAACAGGATCACAGGGAATTTTGTTAAGATAGGGAAGAAGCCCTTTACCTGGTTTACATGTCAATAAACTAGGCAGAGGGTAGCAATTATTATCTTTTTCATATTCCTCAACTGCAATCCCAATTCTTTTTAAATCTGCTTTGCGTCTTGCATCATTACCCTTAAAAACCTGACTTCGAAGATAGGCAACAATTAAAATAGCTAAAAATGCAATTATACTAATTACTATTAATAGTTCTGTTAATGTTAATCCCTTATTTGTATTTTTAAACTTCATATTGTTAAAAGCACTATCCAAAAAGCAAAAATTAAAAATGGTCCAAAGGCTATTTTTGTTTTTAAATTAGCTCTTTTTAATAATAGCAGTATGGAAGCGACTATTCCACCTATTATGAATGATGTCATTAGCCAATATATTCCTCTTTCTAATCCAAGCAGGAGACCAAGGGGGATTGCAAGCTTAACGTCACCCAAGCCCATACCACGACCCTTGGTTACAAGATATAAAGTTAAAAGTAATAAAGAGAAGAAAAACCCAGAAAATAAACTAGTGAACAGTGAACCGTGAACAGTGAATAGTGCTAACAACAGCACTAGCCACGATAATTCATCGGGGATTATTTGATGTTCAATATCTATTACAAAAATTGATAGACATAAAAGATAAAGTACATAATATATAGGCGATAATAAAATAATACCAAGCGCTGAGGCAAGTTCAATTAAAGGGTAACGAATTGAAATTTTTTTGTTACAACATCTTGATTTTCCTAGATAGTATAAATATGAGAATAGGGGAATATTATCATACCAATTTAATTTTGTTTTGCAGGAATCACAAAATGACCTGCTTTTTACAAAACCGATATTTTTGGGAATTCTATATGTAAGAGCTGAAATAAAAGACCCAATTATTAAACCAAGAATAAATATACTACTCAGGTAGACATACATACATATATGGAGAAGCTGACCAACCAGTAGCTTTACCTAAACAAGTAGCTCCACTGACAACTGTTCT
>JAUYMM010000002.1 GCA_030699485.1 Candidatus Woesebacteria bacterium
TTGGCAACCTTTAAAGGTCTGACCTTGTTAAAGTCTGATAAATTCATGAATGACTCAGGTTTTTTTGTTGCAGAAAAGCTTAAAACATATAGCTTACAGCCTACGGCACTTTATATTATTCATGATGATTTGGACATAAAACTTGGGGAATATAAAATTCAGCTTGGAAAGGGACCGAAAGAACACAAGGGACTAGTTTCAATCTATGAGGCATTAGGCACTAGAGAGTTTTGGCATGTTAGGGTGGGAATTGACCCCACTTCGCGAGGAGCTTTGCGGGGCGATGACATCGTTTTAAGTGACTTTACAGAAGAAGAAAAAACAATATTGGATAGTGTAATAAAACAAATATGCAAAAAATTGGCAGTCTTATAACCAAAAAATTTGATCCATTAGATACTGACAAATATATATCGCGTGAATTCCAAAAGTATGCCTATGAACTTGCAGTAGAGCTTGAAGATTTACCTCACAAATCTCTTTATATGAGACTGGCTAAAAACACAGCCCGTGGTTTAATGGAGTCTGCACGCAGTTTTGTAAAAGATGCCGTAAACGCAAAATCTAAGGGCCGTTTATATATGTGGAAGCTGAAGCGGTTAAAAACCGAAAAACAACTCAAGGAAAATGTTAAACGGTAATTATATTGACTTAATTATTATTTTAGTACTTCTTTATTTTGCCTCTGAAGCTTTTCGCCATGGTTTTTGGGTAATTCTTGCAAATTTTGCTTCTTTTTTAGGTTCTTTATTACTTTCTTTAAGATTTTATAAATATATTCCAGTTTCAAACGCCATTGGTTTTTTAATAACTGCAATTATTTTCGAATTTGTCTTAGGATTTATTTTTGGTCACTTGGTGCGTATTTTGCCTGAATACACAAAGAAACACAGGATAAACAAGTTTTTAGGAATTATCCCCGGAATAGGCGAGGGTTTGGTGATAATTTCTTTTTTATTAACATTAATAGTTGCTTTACCAGTTAAGCCTCAAATAAAAATAGATATTATAAATTCAAAAATTGGGGGAATAATATTAGAAAAAACTACTTTTATAGAAAAGGCTGTAAATGAGGTTTTTGGGAGTGTAATTAATCCAGGCAGTAGTGACACTGTTTCTTTGGATGTAAAAAGTCTTGATTTAACTATAGATGAAACTGCAGAGATTGAAATGTTTAAGAAAGTAAACATAGAAAGACAAAAACTTGCGATACCAGAACTTGTATTGGAATCTGCTGTTACACAAATCGCAAGAAATTATGCTAAAGATATGTGGGAAAAGAAATATTTTAGTCATTATTCACCAGAAGGGAAAAATATAGTTGACAGGCTGGAAGAAGCTAATATTAAATATTTATTTGCAGGAGAAAATTTAGCTCTAGCTCCAACTGTTAAGACTGCTTATCTTGGATTTATGAACTCTAATCGTCACAGAGAAATTATGCTTGACCCAAAATTTAAAAAAGTTGGAATTGGAGTAATTGACAATAAAGTGTATGGTAAAATATTTGTACAGATATTTACAAAATGAAAAAGGAAGTAATTAATCATTTTATTTTTTGGCTTTCATATTTTATTTTTCTGACTTTGGCCAACAGTTTATACTCCTTTTCTTACTGGCCATTATATGTTGGAGGACTTGTTGGCTCATTTATGTCAAATCTTGACCATCTGCTTCATGTTTTTGTTTTAAACACTCAAGAATTGACTTCCATTAGAGTAATAACATTAATTAAATACAAACAATATAAAGATGCCATAAAACTTTTATATGACACCAAAGAGGAGAGAACTAACTTAATTTTTCATACTAATAACTTTCAGCTTATATTTACAATTTTAACCTTTTGGGTAGTTTCTTCATCAGGTAATTTATTTGCTAGGGGATTGGTACTCTCTTATTTATTAAGTCTAGTTATATTTAATCTTAAAAAATATATTGCAAAAACAGACAATAATTTTATCTGGATGACTTTAGCCCTTTTCGTTTTTGGATTACTTCTTTAAAATTCATCACGGTTTTAACCGTGGTCGTTCATTCTTTGCAACAATCAATTGCTTTTTGAACAAGAGTACCGAGCTTATCAAAAATTGAATCAGATGCCTTAATCTTTTCTTGTTTAATATCTGATTTTCCTACAATACCTAAGTTTAATCCCCAAAATAGGGAATAAAGCTTATATGATTTTTCAAACATTTTCCATGCTTTTTCTTTATCATGCTTCTTAAGTTCTTTTGTACCAACTTCCATTAAACGCATAGAAGCAGAAAGAAGATGTTTTGAAATACAATTATGAACAACACCAGTAAATGTAGTATATGTATTAGCTTCTGTATGGAGATTGTATACAAAGCCTGAATATTTTACTTTTTCAATTTTTCTAATTGGTATCATTACATAGTCATCTAAAACATAACCTAAATTACCTGAAGTTTTACTAACTTTGTATTTTAGCCCAATCTTGTCATTTAAGATTCTGGCTGCGTCACCTGAAAAATTTATTGTATATCCTGAGGAAGGGTTTATTTTTCTACCCTCTATTTCTCCACCTTGTGTAACGGTTTTTTTAAGTGAGTGGAGAATACCGATTTTATAAAGTAAGAATCTAAGTTGGTATACTAACTTTTCCGAGCTTGTGAAATATGATATTTGATATTTATCAATAAATCCATCTCCTTTTACCAAACCCCAAATTAAATGAATAAGTTTGTCATTTGGCAAATTAATAAGCCAAAGCGGCAATTCCTTTTCTTTTGATCTATGTCCAAATTGGTTGAAGAATTTAACAATTATTCTTTTTGAGCATACTAAATCGATTGTGGTTCTAGTCTCTGAAACTTTTAATTCTTCTTTAAAAATACTTTTAAAAAGTTTTGCAGTTTCTGTTATAAATTTCGTTTCATACTTACCAAATGAAAAATATAAATTATTTTTACCATTAGTCGAACCCTCAGCTAAATAAACCCCAATTAATTTAAGTAATCTATCGTTAACAGGTACCATTTTTTCCTGTTTGAACGTCGTAGGTTTATAACACCCATTATTTGTCCATGAATATTCAATATCAATTTTTTTTAAATCTTCTATTATTTGATATCGTGGAAAAAGTAAAAAATCAGAAGAATTCATATCTTTTGCCTTTTTCCATACGATCTCTGGAACTTTGAAATTTTTCCTCCATAAATCTTTTTGCTTACCTCTCACATTTGTAGCACACAAAACTTCATGTTCAGGGGTCATCGATAACGAATTGCCGTAGTACGGATTAATATTTATTAAATCTCCAACATATTTTCTTTTAAATATTTTCTTAACAATAGAAAACTTTCCATCGTGTGAGAATACTTTTTCGTCAACTTTAAAACTTGATATAGGTTTAGGGTTTGGGTCACCAAAAATAATAGTTTGAGGTGGTAAGCACCAAACTTCACCTTCATAATCTTTAATTATCTCTTTTAATAAATCAGTTCTCATTAACCTTACCTCGTCTAGAATATCAAGATATTTTTTATCTTTTGTCTTTTGTGAAGTAAAAAAAAGATGTTCTTCAATTGAAATAAGGTTCATTATTCCAATTGATAAATCTTCGCCAGAAGACAAATCTAATTCTTTTTGTTTTGTTACTTCTTCTACTTTGTCAAGCAAATTTTTGTAGTTTTTAATCTTCATATCCATAAGTATAACACTAGGCTTAATATAGTTAAAGCAGTTACAGGAAAAACAACTTTTTGGAAAGCAAACATTTGCTTTCCTTTTATCTCTCTCACTTTTTTGTTTCCCCAAACGGCAAGTAAAAATGCAAAGAATCCTAAAACACTTCCAAAAACTAATTTATCAATTCCTAGAATTCTATTGAACGGATGACCAATTATTCCTGCCCAGAAAAGTGGAGGATATGTTATTCCAACCCAAAATGAAAATATTAGAAATGAAGGGACTTTCCAATTTTTTCTTGATAGCCAATCTATAGTCCACAATGTTAAAGAAACCATTAAGCCTCCTGACCAAATTCCAATAATAGAATCATCAATTCCAAAATAACGAGATAATCCAAGACCGCCAGCAAC
>JAUYMM010000003.1 GCA_030699485.1 Candidatus Woesebacteria bacterium
TACCTTACTTTTATCCCATTTTCCACCTTATCTTGAAGATTAAATAAAATAGGAGCCACATCTTCACTTTCTGAAGGAACTGCCATTATCATCATAACCTCTGAAAGTTCTTTGTCAGGTCCAATTGTTTTAGGTTTTAGATTTACTACAAATGGAAATTGTTTGCTGATAAGATCCTCTGGTTTGAAAAATTTCATAATTCCAGAAAAGGCTTGTTTTTCTCCTAACTCTTCACCTAAATCAACAGTTAATTTTATTACCCAATGACTCCACTCAGGAACAGAAGCTTCAACAACGGTTCCAATCCTAATGTCTACTTTTTCAAAATCTTCAAAAGTTATTTGATCTTGCATAGTCCCATTTTTTCTTTAACCTCTTTTACGGTTTCGCTTGCAATTTTACGAGCCTTTTCTGCCCCATTTTTAATTACTTCATCAACATAAGTTGTTTTGTGTTCTAATTCGGCTCGAATTTCCTGTATTGGTTTAAGTTCTTTATAAATTGCATCAGCAAGTTCTTTTTTTAAGTCTCCATATCTTATTCCCTCATGCATATAGCTTAAAGCATACTGCTTATAGCGATCTTTTCCTTCAAATAATTCAACAAATTTTAGTAAATTGGCAACTCCTCCTGTTGTTGGAACTGTCTCTCCTTTTCCTGAATCAGTTGGGGCTCCTGCCAAGCGTTTTTGAATGGTTTTTAAGTCATCAGTTAAATTAATATAACTTCCTTCAATTGATTTACTCATTTTTCCTTCTCCTGCAAGAGATGGTATATATTCTCCACTGGTTGCAAATCTCAAAGGTTGCGGGAAATTTGTCCCATATGCATCATTCATTTTTCTTGCAATTTCGCGTGCAACTTCTAGATGTGGTTCTTGGTCAATTCCGACAGGAACAAGGCTGGCATTATATATTAAAATATCAGAGGCCATGAGAACTGGGTAATTTAAAAGAGCAACTGTAGAAGCATTTGGATACTGTTTTATCTTATCTTTATATGTTGGCAGGTGTTGCATCCTAGCAAGGCTTACAACAGTTGAAAAAAGATAGAAAAGTTCTGTATGTTCTGGAACTTGTGACTGGATAAAAATTATTGACTTCTCTGGATCTAGGCCAATGGCTAAATAATCCAGAACTACTTCTCTTGTTTTGGTTTTTAATTCATCTTTATTATATGGAGTTGTTAAGGCATGAAGATCTGCAACCATATACAAAGTATGAAGATCATCTCTACTCTGTAATTCAAGCATACCTTTCACTGCCCCCAAGTAGTTTCCTAAATGTAGCCTGCCTGTTGCCCTAATTCCTGACAATACTCTTTTCTTCATATGTTTATAGTTTAACCTAAAAACAAAAAATCCGCCATTTCTGACGGACTTATTACTTTGTTGCGGAGCTAGGAGTTGAACCTAGTCTGTGAGATTATGCTAACTGTAATCTCTAATTACTTAGAGTGTCGGACTATATCATCACCCCGATTAAACCGGGGGCTCGGCGTGTAGTCTCTAGAGGGTCAATTACGACTTCCCTCGAGATTGACCCGCCTTTGGCGGGTGTTCCCCGATATAGCCAAGTTCATATGTATTATTACTAATACATGGGCCCATATTTATTTAAGCCTCACGTGCAGCCGTACACTACCCCGCATGTATGAAATTAATTTCAATTCTTAATTTCTAGTTTTTAATTTAACGAACATAGGTATTGTAACACAAAGCTGAATCTCGCTTCAAATTTTGGTACAATACAATTATGCCAGCGTAGCTCAATGGTGGAGCAAAGATTTCATAAGTCTGAGGTTACTGGTTCGAATCCAGTCGTTGGCACAAAATGAAAGTTGACAGACAAGATATTAACAACGAATTTGATGTTTTTTGTGCCGGACACGGAATTAAAGGTGCATTGAAATCGTTGTCCTTTAATGTGTACCAACAAACTGGTGACATAGGCGGTGTGATATTAAAACTTCGAGAAATGGGTTATTCTAAAATTATAGAAGAAGAAAAGGATCATACATTGGCATTAATTGAAGAGCGTGATACGCTAGCAAAGATACTTCCTGACCCGAACAGAAGGGCTAGACGTAGACATCAGGCAATGACAATGAGAAAGAAAATGTTTGGAATGGGAAAAGAACGAGAATGAGACTAATCGTTACTTAAACAATTCCCACCATTTCTGCCAGTTTGGTTTTGGTTTTATTTCTTCTTCTTCTGGTATTTGTGGGGACAATTTTCTAACAACCTGAGCTTCAGGAAGAACCAGTATTATCTCCCCTTCTTTAGCAAGTCCTAGCTTATCACGAAGCTGTTTTTCAACAAATTCTTCACTTTGGGTTACTTCTAATTGTTCTGCCAATTTTCTATTTTCCTCATTAATTTTTTCGAGTCTGATTTTTGTTTTTTCAATTACAGCATTGCCCTCTTTTATTCTTCTTAAACTTTTTATTAATGAAGAGCTTAAAATAACAAACAATACAACCGCACCTACTAACCCCATAATATTGACTATTTTTTTATTCAATGTATAATATCCCTTCTAGAGCATATTATGACACAGGATACAGTTAAAAGTTTACTCCCTAAATTTATTTCAGATTTAGGCAATAAAGGTAGATCTCCAGCAACAATGCTTGCTTATAGATCTGACCTTGAGCAGCTATTGGAATACCTAACAAAAAATTCAATTGCCACACCCAATCAAATCAAATCTAGTGATCTAGATTCATTTAGAGATGCTTTACTTTCTCAAAAATTTACCCCAAAATCAGTTTCTAGAAAATTAAATGCAGTAAAAACTTTTTTTAGATGGATGGTTGAGAATTCATACTTAACTACTGACTTGTCTAAAAGTGTTTCCCATCCAAAAGTAGAGTCATCTATGCCTAAGTTTTTAACACCAATTGAATACAGAGCTCTTCGAGATGTGGTTAAATTTGATACTAGAATTTCTGCCATGATTGAACTTATATTGCAATCTGGCCTTAGAATTTCTGAGGTCGCCAATATAAAAATGGCTCATTTAACAGATAGTCAAATTAAAATTGAAGGTTATGCAACACAACCTGAAAGAACAATTCCAATAAATAAACCTGCCAAAGATGCATTGGATAAATATTTAATAGATAGACCAAAAATAGAATCAGAATATATTTTTATTAGTAAAACAGGTAAACCACTAGCAGTAAGAAACATAAGGGCATCAGTTGATAGATTTATTCAAAAAGCAGAACTTCCAAAATATTCTGTCAATGATTTAAGAACTACTTTTATCATTGAAAATATTAAAAATGGAGTTGACCTAATTTTAATTTCACAAGTAACAGGACATAAAAGACTTTCAACAACAGAAAGATATATATCTTTAGCTGGAGTTAAAGAATCTGGCAAAAAACAGGCGTTAATAGAACTTTAATTCTTTTTAAAATTTGCAATTTCCTCATCTAATGATTTCACAAAATCTTCATAGACTTTAATTTCAGAATAACGAAGTTCAGAAAGTGCATTTTCATGCTTCACTCCCCTGAAATGTTTATTCATTTCAATAAGTTTTGCTTTATACCCATCCCTTTTTTTAGTTAATTCTTTTAAATCTTTGTTCATTTAGTGGGCCTGGATGGAGTCGGACCATCGTCTCGAATTTATGACAAAACTTGGTGGGTGCGGATGGAGTCGAACCATCCTTGATACTTTATAAGAGTACCGTCCTACCGATGAACGACGCACCCAAGTTTTGACAGTCAAACTTGTTTGTCATAAGATTCGCGTCCTGACCGTTGAACGACAGGCCCCAATTTGAGTATTATATCTTATTTTGTGAAGCTCCTCTACCAAAAGCATTGTCCATGTGTTCCCAATCCCTATTTTTTCTAATTTTTAAGTTCTTTTTCCAAATTGCATCAAGTGCTGACATGTCAACATTTTTTTGTTTCGCAAAAGATAAAAGACCTAAAGTATCTTTTGGAAAACACGCTCCACCAAAACCTAAATCCCCATCAGGACCAGGTACAGCAAGATGCCTGCCGATTCTTGGATCAGCCTCAACTGCTTTATAAATTTCTTTATAATTTGTGTTCAGTTTTTCGCTTAACGCGTAGAATTCATTTGCTAGTAATACCTTACTTGCTAGAGTTACATTACTCATATATTTAATCATTTCTGCTTCAGTTAAACCTGTAACAAAATATTTCTGATCATTTGGAAGTATTGTTTTATAAAGCTCTACTATTCTAGTTCCAAATGCCTTGTTGCTAGTACCTATCACCGTTCTCGCAGGATTCATAAAATCTTCATTAGCTTTACTTTGTGTTAAAAACTCAGGATTCATTGCAAAATTAATGTCAGGATATTTATCTTGAAACTTTTGAGTTATTCCAGGAAGAACAGTTGATTTTATGATAACTATTTTTTTGGTTCCAGTAACTTTTGGGGCAATTTCTTCTATTACGCCTTCAACAATACTCATATCCATTCCTGAATAATCTCGAAGCATTGGTGTTGGAAGACAAATAAAAATAAACTCACTCTCTTCTACAACCTCATTTAATGTATTCGGAGATTTTTTATATTTATCATACCAATAAACTTTGTTCTTTTTACTAGAAGCAAAACCTTTAGCTGTTGCCTCTCCTACAAACCCATAACCAATAATTCCAACGGCGAAGCCGGAATTCTTATTCATCGTATTCATAGTTTGAAGGATATCATTTAAAGTTTCGCACGTCTAGTAATTTCTGCTTCTACAAGTCTTGCATCTCTTCCGTGTTTTAATCTACTCATCTCAATAATTATCTCTGCTGTCCTATCATTTTTTAAAGCTTTAATTTTTGCTAAATCAAGTGTTGTGTCTAATGAAAATGGAGGTTGTGGTTGATTATTAACAATAGTTTTGACATATGCATGAAATCTTTCAACATTTAAAAGGTCATCCTCTCCAAATGTTGGAGCAAATTCATGTTGCAGGTAATTGGCATCGGTTACCCCTACTCTAAATGATATTTTTGTACCTACATTTCCAAAAACAGCATTTTTAACCTCTTCCTCCATTTGTCCAATAAACTGGTTGGCAACTGTTAAATTTAATTTATATTTTCTAGCTTCAGATAGAATTACTGCAAAATCAGGAGTTGCAAAATTTTGAAATTCATCAACATAAAGATAAAAATCACGTCTTTTGTCCTCTGGTGTATCACTTCTACTCATAGCTGCCATTAAAATACGAGGAACTAAGATAAGTCCTAAAAAGTTAGAATTTTCTTCCCCCAATTCTCCTTTTGCAAGATTAATTAGAAGTATCTTTCTATTATCCATAACGTCGCGGAACGAGAAAGATGATGTTGATTGCCCAATTATATTTCTAATCATTTTATTTGTAACAAATCTTCCAAATTTAGAAACTATGTAATCTAATACTTCAGATTTATGGAAGTCACTAGTTTGAGCTATTTGATCTGTCCAATAACGTCTAATAATAGGATCTGTTACTTTTGGTAAAAGTTCTTGAACATATCTTGCATCAGTTAGAACTCTCATCAATTCAACAAAAGTAGCTCCAGGTTCTGACATAATAGTAAGCATGGCATTTCTAACTGCGTGCTCAAAACGAGGACCAACAATACCAGTTTTATATGGATCAAAAAGTTTATACATCATATTAATAATTGATGAAGCTACAAAATGTTTTTCATCTTCAGTATTAGCTTCCAATAAATTTAGACCCATTGGTCTTTCAGTGTCTGAAGGTCTAAAGTAAATAACATCTTCAGCTCTTTCTGGTGGAATAAGCTTTAAAATATCTTCAACAGCATCACCGTGTGGATCCATAAAACAGATTCCACGACCTGCATTAATGTCTTGCATAATCATGCTTTTTAAGAGCTCTGTTTTCCCAACTCCAGTTGCACCAATAATAAACATATGTCGCCTTCTGTCATCATCTCCTATGGCAATTTCTCTTGTTACACCTCTATAGATACTTTTACCTAAATAGAGACCTTCCTCAGGTATTTCAGCAGGTGCAGGAGCTGTTTTACTATGTAACCAGTGTATGTGTGGCGTTGTTATTTGTCTATTTGGAAAATGGAAAAGTGTTGCAAGTTCTTCTGAATTTAAAACTGAAACGTGATTTTTTAAAAGATTAAACATTGGTTGGTAGCGATACAAGAAATCTTGCATAAAACCACCTTTGTTATAAATCTTCCTACTACCTAAACTGTTGTGTTCCCCTGCCACTTGGCTTAAGGAAGAAACAATATTATCAAGATTCATTTTTGCTTTTTCTTTTGTACCTGACGTAACAATAATTCTAATTGAAGTTTCATATCCAGGTTTGCTTATCTTATTTTCTACAGCTTCTAAGGCTTTACCAGATACTGAGTATTTGGCGCTTTCAGAACTACTTTCTTGTTTTTTAGTATCTGATATGAATTTACCTCCTGCTTTTTGCCAGCCAGAATCTGCGGGTGAAATTAGAATCTGAACACATGCACCTTCATCTTCTCCTAATTTGGCAAGACTAGACGTAAGAGAGGCTAATATATCTGTTGGTAAATCTTTAAATGTTTTTAATGGGTAATAATTGGCTTTTGATAACTGTAATGATTTGTAGGCAACTTTTCCTTCTCTGTCAGGCGAACCGCCTCCTTCAAATAAATTAATTTCTTGGACTTCTTTAATTTCTGCATCAGGATATGCTCCGTGAACTTGTCTTTCAACTAAGTCTTTATATTCTGACGGTGTCCAAACAAAAAATTTGATATCCTCTGACCTTGCAATTATTTCAAATGAAATTGCAGGCTGAACAGCAAAATTTTGCTTCCAACCACCTTTTTTAATTGAATAAAGAGATGCAAAAAGTTGTTCCATTGCATCAATTTTTATTTCATTTAAACGAGGAACTGAGATCTGAAGATAAACAGAGTCTACTGATCTTTCTTCCCTGCCTCTATATCTAAATATTATAAATGCTGTGTAGCCAATTACAGCCATTGTAAAAACTAAAAATATAATTAAAATTAAAAAGGCAAAAAGTGTATTTAAATCAGGTGTAATCATTTCTTTATATCAAATAAAACCTTCCAACCAAAGTATACTGCTTTTTTAAATATACGAAGCCAATACCCTGCTGACCAAACTGACGATTCTTCAATATTACCTTTAGTTTTAATTTCTAGCGTCTCTTTATCAATTTCAGGAATTATAATATCAACTTTATTTTCATCAGGTGTGGTAATTAATTTATTGCCCTTATCATCTGTTACTTGAGCTTTAAATTGTGTAGGAACAGGAGTAATAACTTCTTTCCTTTCTATATTTAAAGGTGAAGCTTCATCAATATTTTCATACTGATTTTTTTTTGGTTCTCTTTCAGGCAGTAGTCCCATGAATTAATAATAGCACAGTTAAATGGCGAGTTTTATCCTATTATTTGCATAGCCGTTTATAAGCATATTAATAATCCTTTGGTATGGAATACCATGTTTTTGAGCCTTAACTTTTACTTTAGTTAAATCTTCTCCTTCAACACGTAAAGTTATACTTTTGTTCTTTTTGAACTTAAAGTAGTTTTTTGCAGCCTCTTGAAGTTCCATTATTGATTCTTCCTGATTTTCGACAGGAACATAATCGCCTCTTTTAAGCGCTTTTTGGATCTCTCTTTCGTATTTGTCTAATATTACTTTTTTCATTTTATTTATAGTTATAAACTGAATCTCATCTTAAATATTTTTTAGTTACATCATGATCAGGATAAACTGTTTTTAAAAATTTTACTTTCCTTATTTTATCAACTACATACGGTGCAACATATGCATAATTATCAATTTCAACTATTAAAAGCTTCTGATTCGGATATTTTTTGATATTATAATGTTTAAAGTCTTTAATGACTCTCTTATTTTTAACAGCTTTAATTACATCTTCAAAATTAATTCCTCTCGATTCTTTTAATTGCTTATTCTTTTCAATATTATAATCAAAGTTCATATTTATTCTATAATATCAGTACATACTTTGTCAATACATAAAATCATGTTTTCCACACTTCTTGGTTCTCTTTCAGATAGTAATCCCATACATTCATTGTAGCATTTTTGCTATCACTTTTTGTGGAATTAATCTGCTAAGTATTCCTTTAATACCTCAGCCTGAAGTTTTTTTGGCATTTCAACGGATTGATTTTTTAAGCGATTAATAAATATACCGAATACTTTTCTAACTGAAGGGATAGGACGACTAGGACTGTTTAATTTTTCAGTAAGTTCATTGTTTGGATTTTCTTTTATCCAGACGTCCATCCAATCCATAAAAACATGTCCGATCATATGAGGAACTACTAGATAACTTTCTGTTCCCTTATGTTCATTGTATTGTTTAGCAAAACTACTTTCTATATCAAGTGACATTGAATGGATGATAAACCTAGAAGTTCTTATTGTCAACTAGTTATTTTCCACACTTCTTCTTTAATCTTTCCTTTGAAGTTAGTAAAGCGAGCAAGTGTGAACAAGTAATCGCTGAGGCGATTAAGATACGGTAATATGTAATATGTAGTATGTAGTATATTGGGGACTGCAACTAGGGCACGCTCGGCACGACGAGTGAGGGAACGGGCGTAATACATCTTTACAGCCCTTGGAGTTCCTGAATAAATAATAAAGTTTGCAAGAACTGGCATCTTGCCTTCCATATCATCAATTTCTCGTTCTAATTTTTTGATTGCATCTTTCGGTATTGCAAGGTCAGACCTTGCAAGTATGGCATTTATAGTAAAAAGATTTTTTTGAATTTCAGTTAAGCCTCCCACAACCCCTAAATATGAATTAAGTTCATCAATCGCTCCAATTGCTTGAATAAGTTTTGAAGATTTAGAAACTCTTTTCCCATTAAAAATCCCCGTCTTCCCTTTATCTCCTGTTTTTGTATATACACCCATTTAGCACTCTGAATGTCCACATGCATAGCATTTTGAGCATCCTTCTTCAAATACTAATGCTCCTGCTCCACAAGTTGGACAAATATCTCCTGGTTTTTCTTGTTTTGCATGAAGAAACAAACTTTCTTGTTGTCTTTCGTTAA